>JBIKWQ010000033.1:0-33392 GCA_044356215.1 Bdellovibrionota bacterium
CAAAATATTTTTTACCACAGAGGACGCAGAGGACACAGAGAAAACTCCATAATTGCCCATAAAATGGCCGTTCTCTGTGTCCTCTGCGTCCTCTGTGGTGATAAAGAACTGCAACGCAATACCGGCGAAATAGTTACTTTCGAATCTTAAAAGGCCCAGTTTTCGGCGGCTGAGCCCCCTGCCTCCGCCGCTTTTCACGCTCCGCTGGCGATAAAGGCTTCGCAACCGTTGTAACAGCGCCTCTTGAGCGACTAAGGGCTTCATCGGTTTTAATCTTAAATGAAGCTGCGGCGCCCTCTCTCTGCTCCCGCTTGTCGGTTTGCCCGACCGTCGACCCTTTCGGCCTTAGCCCTCGATCCTTGGTATCCCCGGCTCCTAAATCACTCTTGGGTTTAGGCGCAAACCGCTCAGATGTTTCGCCTTCCTCACGAGCTAGAACACGCTCATCAACCCAATCTGCCAAACCGATCTCATCAACCTCAAAACGCTCAGGGGTGACTAAAAACTCACGTCCCTCCCATTTTTCAGGGAGCTCCGCGTTGAACCAAAATGATCGGCCCTTCACAATCTTTCCATTCCCGAGATCGAACCACGCCAGCCCTTTTTCCGCCGACATCTCATGCTTGAGCTCCTCGGCACTGACCAGATCTTTCTCGGCTTCAGAAAAGCTTACACTTTGCGATTCGCTTCCTGTTCTGCGAGCGCTGATATCAAAAGCGCCTTTCATCGCTGAACTGCTTACTCCTGTTACAACCCCTGTACCTACCGACTTCTTTGTTGACGTTATCTTACCAAACCATTCAGTCATGTCCGCCGCGGTGCGGTTATCCCCTATCCGCATCATTACCTTTAGATTGACGTTCGCCATTACCCGCTCGTAAAACGATTCGCTTAGCCCCATCGCGGCATCTGTTAATCCACCGGTTGATTGAGCGCCAAATAGAAGAGCGAACCTTCCCCTGCGAGCGAGCTCAAATAAGTTGGCCCATGTAGGACCGAATGTGGACGAACCTTCGTCGATGATAACTAGATGTGGGTCCTCTAAATTATGAATCCTGGAAGAAGTAATCTCTCCGATAGATACCTCTAAATCCTCGCGGAAGACCTTCACCATTCGCGCCGCGCTTTCAGCTTCCTCGAGTCTAGGCAACATGAAATAGATGATCTTTCCCCTCAGTATGGCGTCTGTGAGAACGAGATCGGTATATTTAGAGCAGAAAACTTCACCAGCGGAGCTCCCGGCGATAGCATGAAGCTCAGAGGCGATGCCGCGCAGATTCTCGGTTATTCGCGCTGAATCAAGATTCCCTTTTGGGTTTCGGTAGCTCGACGCTAAGTGCCCAAGCTCCACAAGCGCCTGACGCGCACCTATTTTGTGAAGCATATTTCGGAGCTGCGGATAAGCGATCTGAAAAGCGGATAGAGCGACCGCGATATCACGAATCGACCAGGACAGACCGAAGCTCTCCATCGCGCGCACCATGCGATAAATAGAGTCCGCGGCTAATCGATCATAGTGTTTAGTGGAACTCTGATCTGATGTTGGTGGCAGTCCGGCTCGAAGCACCTTACGCGCCTTCACATCGGCTCTCTGATTGGTCATGACAAAATTATATGAGTGAACTGGATCGAAAGGATCGATAACCACCAGGTCCTCGATGCGACCTGTAATTAAAGCCATCATGATAATGTGCGCTAACGTCGCTGAATCGCGTTTGGCGTCGATAAAAGTGCAGCCACTAGCTCGGCCACGCGCCATCTGCTGAAAGATGAGTGACTCCAACCAGAGAGTCTTGCCTACTCCAGTTTTAGCGAAGACAGCTCCATGCGTGCAGATTTCATCGTCTGATACCCATAAAGGATCGCCTGAGTCGAGTTCAAAGCCGACTAAATACCGATCTAGCATCTTTTTGTCTTTGGTCCGACATTCCTCGATTGCTTTGCTGAAGCAACCGCGATCAGGGGGCATACCCAGAACCGGTCTACCACCACGGGCTAGAGACTCCTTTTGTCGCTCATTCTCTAAGCCCATTCTTTTCCCTAGACTAAATCCACCCATGCCGAGCGCATAAGCAGGAATAATCCCAAGTCCCCACATCAAAAACGGATCAAGCCCGGCGCCAAACGGAGAAGCGGCCGCTCCTATAGCGCCAAGGGAAGCCAATCCGCCAGTAAATAAGGCGCGCTTGAGCTCTTGTTCGCTCCGGTTCCTATAGTTTCCCTGTTTATAGTCGCGCGCCATGCTTACTCCAATGAAGCCCCAAAAGACTTCAACTTTAAACTGATCGGGCTATTCAAACCCTTCTACTGTCTCTTTTATTGTCGTTACATCCTCTATCCCTCGCAACAGCTTCTGATAGTCGTTTTGAGTCTCCGCTATGGTAACTCGATCAAATGTCTTGTAACGGGTCTGCCAGTTAGCCCCCCAGACCTCGCGCATCTTCCCGCCACGGAACGCCATCATTCCAGGGAGCCCCAAGAGCCCTAAATCATTGGCGCCAGCTAGCGGAGCTTTGCTCCCGAAAACCGCGAACATGGTGTGAGTATCAGGAACGGTGTAGTCACCCACCCTACTCGCCAGCCAGCCGAAACTCGATAATGCGTAACGCAGTACGACCCAATCTCGTAGCTCATCGCTCTTTAATCCGTGAAGTATGCTCAAATTTTCTATCTCTTGATCAGAGGGTGGATCCGCAATCCGTTCGAATGCGAGGAGTGTCTCAATAGCAGAATCATCATCACCTCTGATTGTTGCAGAGATCTCCCTCTTTTGGGCGTTGCTTACCCTCTTGAGTAATCCACGGAGCTTTACAACGACCGAGTCATCAACCAGGTTTCGCCACTCGCGAGCCACTAACCCCACTGGAAGAAAAAGGAGATCCCCTCTCCCAGCTAACCCGTTGCGCTTAAAGTTATCGGCCATTGAGCCGGTCGGATTAAAAAATTCGGCCTGCCATAGCAGGGAGAGCTCGCGAATTAACCCAAAAAGCTCTACCTCAGCGGCTATATCATGAAGATTGTCGGGGCTAGCCATCAGTAGCTCACACCACTGTCTGAGCGCGAATTCGGTAGCGTTGAAATCTGACGGAAGTCGAATCGGCGCGAACGCGCTCTTTCGGGCGGCGTATACCAGGGCGCGTCGAATCCGAGAGCGGGCTGATGTGTCGTAGTCTGAAGCGAAGGGAATTATCGAGTGTAGTATCGATCTCGCGCACAGATGTTGAAAATTAGATCTTCGCACCCAGCGGCCACCTTCATACGAGTGCGCCATCACCTTGCCAGCCTCTAGAGCGAGAACCAATGTACCCAATTCGTCGTCAGAAACGTCACCGAGCGCCTGTTTGTTTTGAGGCATCAGGACAGCGCCGAGATACGACCTTAGGTTGTCACTATAACTATCCGTGTTACACTCTTGACTGTCTTGAGCTACGTCGGAAGTTTCGGGCTCAGCATCGGCCACAAGTGGCGCTCGGGTCTGTAAAGCCACCCGTAGGACCTGTGTCGCGTGGTCTAATAAACCTAAATTTTCCGCCGACTCATATTGAGCACGCGCCTCCGCGTCCACGGGTATAAAAGATGCAGTATCTCTATACCTCACCAATATTCGTACCAAGGCCAAATTGGTCGCGTTTGTAGCTTCGAACTCGCTTAGCACACCCCACAATTCAGAATCTTTAGCCGCTGGCTCGCTGCTTAACTGGGGGCATGCTAGCCCTCTTATTAGCGCCTTTGGTGCTCCGAAACGATCAACCGAATCAAGCGCGGCGCGAGCTCCTGAGTAGAACACCCTCCCGTTCCCCATCTGACCAAGCGAGTCGTTACCCTTATAAGGCCGAAAATAGCGCAGACCCATCAGAAACGAGACTAAGCACACTGCTACGCAAAGACGCCACCCAGCCACGCAGAGAAAAACAACCCGAAGTGCCGCGCCGTGCAAACCAATAAAGATCCTTCCTAAGGTTGAGAGTTCATCTTCAGAGATAGCAGCCGAGTTGGAATTAAGGAGATTCTGTCCGATCATAGAGGCCACGCCATCGAATCCTGAGTACTCGAAGCTGGTACCGTGTACCTTTAGCCATTCCAGGTAGTTTTGCCACTGCAGCGTATACCTGCTGGACCACTTATGGTGAAGAGCTAAAAGATCCCGGCTGACCTGCCCCGATTGGTCGAGGTGGCCGCCGCTTAGGTTGAACAGATAAGAGACAAATAGGGCTAATACAGCTAGAGCAGCGGCTGATAACAGAGAAAACGTTATCAAAAGACCGAGGGAGCGCTTGTTTCCAGACCCGAGCTCGCCAATCTCCGGGTCGCTCGTGGCTGCCTTAAACCAATTCACCTGAAGCTCCCCACCTAAAACCGATCCAGAGCGATTACCCTACGGGGCTATAACCGCAGCAACTAATTAAGTAAAGTGTGCCATAGCTGCAGCACTTTGCCCATTAGTGTCGACAAGTGAGGAGGTGCTTTAGACATGTGACTCTGCATCTAAGATTGTCTTAAGCATTCTTGGCTTTAGGGCGATACGGATTATCGGGGTGTTAAATTAATATGGGTGCTAAAATGTTTAATAAATTGACGCCGTTTCTAGCTATTCCATTGTTATTATTCAGCTTTTCGGCCTTGGCTGATGCGAATTCTAAGAATCTAGGTGGCGCGAGGCCTGAGGTTGCCGCGGAGGCCGTAGCACACTATGCCCGTTCCCGAGCGCTATTAGTCTCCGCTTTGAATGAGTTCGACAAAGGACGAAAGCTGGCCAGGCCAGATGAGCTAATAGATTCCACCAAATGGCGTAACACCTTGATAGATCGAGCCGAGGACTTAGAGAGAGTCCTCGACCCTCAGCCTCGAGCGACCCGGGGTGGCATCAAGTTCGAGGCGGATCCTCGACTTTTACCTGAAGCGAAACGATAAGAGTAGCTGATTATAGATCGAGGCAGGTAAGGACAGATATGGACGAAGGTCACGTAATTCCAGCACTTAATGAGGATTGGTCATTCGCAGGAGCAAAGCTCATGGAATGGATGGCTGGTATTACTACGGCCTTTCTGGCCAGTACGGCGGTCGAAAAACCCGCCCACTGGATGCCGTTTCTAGTCCTAATCATGATCGGGACTACTCTTTCACTAGCGACTCTTCGGAAGAGATTTCCGGACGAGGAACGCGGGGTGATGAATCTTTTTATGACTACGTGTGGATTCGCTCCTCCTGGCATTCCGACTCCAGCGAAGCTTCAGCCACGCTGGAGCGGTGGCAGGATTCATAACTTGAAGGATAGCTCATTGTACATGCAGCTTGAACTCGACGATGTAGTCTACATGGCTCAAGTTGAGCCGAAGAAGCGGTAGGTAGGGAAAGGCGCTATGAGAAAGATTAAGGTCGCTGACGCAATAAAGGAAAAGGTCGCCGATACCAACCTCGCGGTGGGGCGTGATAAGAGCGACACAATTCGCCTCTGGGAGAATTACAAGGACCAATCATTAATGTGGAGATCCCTCTCCCTGATTCAATTTCCAACCACCCTGATCGCGATAGGATTTGCTATTCTAATGTGGTCAACGCGCGAGATAACCCTAACCGTTCCATCAAAGCCGATGCCGGGCATCTACGCCGCTCAGGATATTCCGGATAACGAGTTTGTTAACGTCGCGCTTGATTATGTCAACCTGATAGCTACCTATCAGCCAAGGACCGCTAGACGTCAGTTTGAGGCCGCATCGGCTATGTTGAAAGAGCCTCTTCTGACAAAGTTTAGAGAAGAGATGATTAACTCTGAGCTGGGGGCGATAGAGAGCTCATCCAGAACTCAGGTTTTCTTCACAGATCCCCTAAAAACATCTGTATCTAGACGTGGAAACGAGGTGACTGTTTCACTTATAGGTGAGCGGTGGAAAGTGATAGCCGGAGCTGAGCTGCCGACTGTCACGAGCCGGTTTAGGGTGACGATGACAACTATTCCGAAAAACGCGATTAATCCGTACGGTATCGTTATATCAAGCGTAACCTTTAAGTCTAATACTAAAGGTGAGCGAATCAGTGATAATGACGCCGATGACGATTCACTAGGAGCTGAGCGATAATGAGAGCCAACATGAAGAAATCATTTCTTGTTTTGTCTTTGGCTGTAATGGCCATTAACCTATCGAGACCTGCCCTGTGCTTTGCGCGAGATGTTGAATACTCCAGTGGAGCCGGTGAGATACCCGTATGGATTAACCCTGGTGAGCCGACTGAGATAATTTTTGAAGGTGGCAATATCAAGAATGGTTACAAGAATAAAACTTCGCCGATTGATATTGATCGGAGAGGTTCATCGCTGGTGCTATTTGGTAAAGAGAATATAAGCGAGAACGGAGAGGCGTTGTTGGTACGTCTTGATAACGGGACCTCCTATCCTATTCGTGTTCGCAAAGCTAACTCTGATAATCCACGCGATGCTCAGGTAGTTGTTGGCGATGGAAAGGGAGCGATGGGAGGCGAAGAGGAGGTAGCGCCGCCATTCCAAGAGAGGTCTTTCGAGTACGCCCCAGCTAGCAAGGTCTCAGGACTGATGCGTGAAATGGCTTTAGTAGCTGAATTCGGCAAGGCATCGATCCCGGGCTATCAGGTTAGTGATAAGTTTAAAGGGCAGACTGTAGTGAGTGACGGGTCGATTATCGCTAAAATTGACCGAATATTTGTAGGACCTAACCTGTGGGGATATGTTCTTGACGCGTCTAATCTCCTAGATCAGTCACAGAAGATTAATCCGGCATCGTTTAGGATAGACGGAACAAGAGCTGTATCGGCCTCGAACTGGGAGCTATCAGCGAGGCCAATGACCGTTGAGAATCAGATCGCTGGTCGCGAAAAGGCCAAGGTCTACATCGTAACAAAGGCGCGCTAGGAGATCATATGTTGCAATTATTACGAGATTTAGCTTTAAAGCTCAGAAGCGACAGAAAGACTCAATTCATCGCTCTCTGTCTTCTAGGAGCCGCGGCGTACATGTTTGTGGCCGATGGTCCAGTTGCTCGCAGAGCTGCCAAGCCGAAACCCCAAGTTCAGGTGGGAGCTAACGATCCCAACGAGCGTTGGACTGATCTAGTGCAGCGTTTCAACGGACAACTGACACAGTTACAGAATACAACCGGACAGCTACAGGAAGAGGTAGCTAATCAGAAAAAGGCGATGCAGGAGTACGAGGCCACGACAGCCGAGATATTCAAAAAGATCTTGGAGAGGTTAGAGCAAGTGCAGTCGACCACAGCCGCGCAAAGTGTAACTAACATGGGACCTCAGGACCTTGGTGGAATTACCGATACAGCGCCGGTAAGCGCTAACATGGATGAGCTTGAAAAAATTGAAGATGACCCGTCAGTCGCGGTTCAACCCCCACCTCAGCCAGCAAAGCAACGACTCGCTGCTATTATGCCGGGTGACTCGGTTAGGGTTAAACTCCTCGCTGGAGTTAACGCTCCAACAGACGGAACTCCTTACCCGGTGGTACTAAAGTTAGTCGGTGATGTCGTTGGTCCTGATGGCAACACAATTCCTCTTGGTGAAGGGCGTCTAATCGCCGCCGCGCAGGGATCGCTAACAGATTCAAGAGCACTCCTCAGAATTACTCGCTTGAGTATCCGTATGCCAAATGGTCGCCGAAAAGAATTTCCAGTCGATGGATGGATCGTCGGTGAGGATGGTATTCGAGGTATGGAGGGTGTTCTGATTGATCCGATCGGCAAAGCGATCGTGGGAGCTGGAATGGCGGGCAGTCTCGCTGGATTAGGACAAGCCATGCGAGCGGCTAATACTAGAAATACGATTTACGGGAACGGCACATCATTAGAGACAGTAGATCCAGGCGCGATTCCGCAGTACGCGGCTGGGTTGGGCGTCGCCGGAGCCGCCAATGAGTGGCAGCAGATTATCCGAGATCGTTTGAGGATTTTAGTTCCAGTAGTTCAAGTTTTATCCGGACGAGAGGCGACCGCTGTCTTCTCGCAATCGTTGGCCATTCCTGATCTCTTGGATCAGGTAGACCAGGACCCTTCCGTGGTTTATACGGCGTTAGATTAGGTTTTTTGGAGGAGTAATTATGAGACCCCTACTCGTTCTCTCTGTAGCATGTATGACCGCCGTCCTCAGTGGATGTAGCGCTATCGGACATGTGCTCAATCCATTCTATGAGACGCCGTCAGAGGTGGCGTACTTCGGCGAAAAAAATGACGGTGCTCTGCTTGGCGAAGGCAGCGGTGGTAAGGACGCAAGTGCTAGAGCTGCGTTACAAGCGATGGGCTCATATCAGCGCGCTCATTCCCCGCAGCCAAATAATCCAGTAATGCAGCCGGCCGTTGTAAGACTTATGTGGGTCCCTGATCATTTAAATTCACATGGTGACCTGGTCCCGGCCCACTACTATTACCTCAAAGTTAAAAAGGAGCAGTGGGCGGTTAGCGATGCTTTTGAGCTAGAGGCGCAGCTTAACTCATCCACTGGAAATGCGTCAGCGATAGGTTTTGTAAGTCCGGAGGACATCCGCTAATGCGCGCGATTCTTGTTATTGGATTGATCTCAGTTCTCACTGCTGGATGTTCAGGGGTAAAGGAGTATCAACCAATTCCGAAAAAAAACGGTCTCTTTATGCCTTCTGTCAGAACAGCGGCGCCAGAGCCAGTGTATTCGCGCACTCGTTGGGTGAGACCACCAGAGGTCCTTCCTCAAAGGGATCTCCCCGATGGACAGAGCTCGCAGCTAGCAGATTCCCCTAGTATTAGACCGGTGTTTCAATTAACGCTCTCCAACGCCACTCTAGAGGAAACCGCTAGAGTCCTCGCCGCCACCGCTAGATATTCGAGTTATACAGCGCCATCTATCGCAAAAGATAAGATTTCTGTAAAAAACCTTGGAACAATCGACGAGCTCGCGCGGATTATAGAGAGTAAGGCCCGTGTTCAGGTCGTTGTTGACCATCAGAACAGGGAGGTCCGTTTTCTGGCCGCTCAAGTCGAGCAGCCAAGACTTTATGACGAGTAGGTACTATGAGTATCAATCGGTTACAGCGCCAGCGACTATTCCAAGATGAGGAGCTCTTTAACAAGCTGCTCCCCTTCGCGAGATATGATCAGGAGAACCAGATCTTTGTTCACACTGACGCTTCGCTCTGGTCTATCTGGGAGCTTCAACCGAAATGGATCACAAAGGTTTCTGATGCCGAAGCTTTCCAGCTCTGCGAGCGCGTTCAGGAGATGTTGGACTCCTTAGAGCATACCTTCTCAGCGCAATTCTGCTGGATTACCACCTTCGATGTAGAGGATCTGTTGCGAGATTGCATGAATCGATATCCCCTCTCGGGTCCGTCCGGCTGGATGGCAAAGAGGTGGATCCGTTCAATCAGAATGGCGAGTCAAAGCCGCTCTCTTCACAGACGACCACGAAAGCTCAGATTGTACGCGTGTTTTAGGTACGATCCACCGTGGCAGGGAAAGGGCTTGGCCGAGCAGCTTGCTAGGACGCTAAAAATGTTTTTCTATGGGGCCGTCGGCCAGAGCGCTGAACAGCGCTATACCGAGTACATGGGCTTCGCCAATAAATTTAAAGGCGTGATGGATGGCACAGCGGCCAAATTGGCCGACCTGGGATTCTATCCAAGACGTGTTGATGGTCAGGGCTTGATAAATGTTCTCTACCCTATCCTGAACAGGCGCAGCGTTAAGCCTGGAAAGTATCGTCGCGGCAGAGGCACAGCTATTCCGGTTCCAGAGTACGATCCAGAGGATTTACTAGCTAACCAGATCTCAGAGACCCACGTGGAGCATCCGCGTGACGGAATCATCAGAAAGGATGGACGGGTGTTCCGCTCCGTGTCGATGGTGAAACCGCCGAAGATGTGCATGCCTCTAATGATAGCGCCACTGCAGTCGGCTCCTTATGAGAATATTCTTAGCGTGACATTCTCAAAGGAGCCTAAGGAGCGTCAGCTAGAACGACTTGACAGACTAGACGGAACGCTGGGTATGCGCGAAAGGAGCTGGTCGGGACGCTCCAATCAAAAGGTAATCCATCAGATCGCGTCGATCAGACAAGCTAGGCAGGAGTTATACAACTCGCGCGAGCAGATAGTTGATGTTGGAGTTCACCAGACCTTCATATGCCAAAACGACGACGAGGCGGTTCGAGCGACATCTGAGGCGATCGCCTCATTCCCGCAGCTTAACGGAGCACGCGGTATGGCGCACGA
Organism: Bdellovibrionota bacterium; assembly: GCA_044356215.1. GTDB lineage: Bacteria > Bdellovibrionota_C > UBA2361 > UBA2361 > OMII01 > OMII01. The sequence goes on from JBIKWQ010000033.1 coordinate 10,217, forward strand.
GATCTCCGACATGGCAGTTCTGATCAACTCACTTCCTGGCGCTTACGATCCATCGACAGACGGCTCGGGGTGGACAACCACTGTTCAGTCCTCGCGAGCGGTGCGGATGTTTCCGCTATGGGGCAATTGGCGCGGGAGCGCCGGTAGTCAGATACTCCTCCCAAGTTTGTGGAATCGAGAACTCGTCGGATTTGATTTATTCGACTCAAATATAGCCCCAAACGTTCTGATAAGCGGAGTATCGGGAGCTGGTAAGAGTTATCTGATGTGCTTTCTGATCACTATGCTTAATCGCGGACACTACTCAACCCTGTCAGATGGGCGCGTAGTCGCACGAAGTCCGATCACATTTATCTTTGATAAGGGTATGGTTGGACAGCCTTGCGGATTTGAGAAGATCGCCAAGCTGTTTGGAGGAAGGATATATGAGGCGACTCCGTCAAGAGCGCCAGCGATGAACTTCTTAGCTCGTCTGGGTGAGCTTACCCCTGACGCGCGAAGCGATGATTACAAGGATTTGATCGATATGTGCGCGGATGTTATCTGCGACATGGCAACTGATGGCAATAATGTTCCGGATAGACTCGAACGAGGAAGCGTATCAGAGTCCCTGATTGAGGCTCATCGTATTTACAGAAGCGGTCCGATGCGTCGAGAGTTTATCTTGAGCGACGTGGTGTCTGTATTAAGAGCGCCACGGCGCGTTGACGAGACCGACGATGGCGCGAAGAGACGCCAACGAATCGCGGCATTAATAGCAGATTATTACGGAGAAGGTACCTATGCCAGGTTCTTTGACCGCCCTGGATCTTTAAAGCTTAAGGAGCGCTTCATAGTCTTTGATCTCAAGGCATTGAGCAGAAATCCTGACCTTCAGAGGGTGTTTTTAAAGATTGCGATGGTTTGGGCTGATACAGTAATGAATGACCCGCGTGAGCTAGATACCCGTAAGGTTCTAGTATTCGACGAGGCGCATGAGCTGATCGGTAAAACGCAAGCTTCGACGATAGAGACAGCTTTCCGACTTTACCGAAAGCGCAAAGGAATTGTGATCGCGGCTTCGCAATCTGGAGAGGACTTCTATGTCGGTTCTGGTGGACAGGCTATCGTGCAGAACAGCGCGCATAAGATATTTCTCCGCCAGGATCCGAATAAGTTTCACTTAACGGCGCAGGCTTTTAACCTGAGTCCTCAACAAGCGGATGTAATTATGCGGTTGAGAACGATTAAGGGTGTTGAATCGCAGTTCTACCTCTCATCGGATATCGGTGAGGGTGCTCTGGTATTGCCCGTAGAACCAGCCTTCTATTGGGTGAGTACCAATAACGGAGACGATAACCAGCTATTTACCGATGCCATGACCCGTCACAATGACGACTTCAGTAAGGCGCTTGAAGAGGTGGTGATGGTGGCCCCGTACGGAGCCAAGGAGTTGCAACAGCGGATGATGGGAGGCGGCGGCGCAGATGATTCCGAGTCGATGGACGTAAGCGGCGCAATCAACTCAATGATGGACAGTGGGTTTAGAGATTCAAACATGTAGTTTTATGGAGAGTTATATGAGAATTAACACATTTCTTCATGGTGCGGCCCTGCTAATAATCACGGTAACTGGTGTTGGCTGTGGTTGCTGCGGATCGTCAAAGTCGGAAGTTGTTAAGCCAGCTTTAGTGGAGTATCGTGTCCAGGATGTCCCAGGTGCCGTAGAGTACATCTGGGAGGAACCGATGGTCGATGTAGTTGATATACCCCCTGGCCTCGATCCTGAGGGGCATTATTACAGACCAGGCCATCAAGAGGTGGTAGAGGTGCGACAAGGTAGGTGGCAATACTACAAACGGCCCAATTCGAAATAGGATAGCTACCAATAGAAAGCTATGAGTCTAATAAGTGTTAAAAATCTCTTCGGCCCCCTCGGTAACAAGTTTCAGATGGGTGGGCTGATAATAGCTGTGGCTCTCGTTTTGGCTATTAGGATGGGAAGCAGCCTACCATCTAGGGGGGATGATGACCGTGGATACGACCGTTCCGGTGTGGCCCCGGCTGCGCTAAGAGATTTTAGGAGAAATGAGAAAAATCAAAGGGGCCTGCCCTCAAAGACGACCGATGACGTTCTGGATAGCCTGATCGAAGGTAAGTTGGACGACAATGAGCCCCAGGATGAAGGCCAAAACGAGAAAGGCGAGTCATTTCAGGATATTAGAAAGTCTTTGGGCCTCGAATAAGGAGAGCTCGAGCAGTTTTTAGGCGTCTCCCTCCGCTAGCCTCGGATGCATTAATTTCAAAATCTTACCTGAAGCAGAAGTCGCTTAAGTCACGATAAGACTGAGACAGTTTCATAACGGATTATAGACTGTTCGGTTTTGGGCTGCCAGAAAGGACTAACTCATGTTCTTCAATGATTTTAAAGTAAATATGACAACCACTAAGCTGCGGGCCTCATTACGACTCGTCGTAGCTACTATGACCGTTCTCGAGCCGTTTCTCTGCGGAGCGGCTTCGGCTCAATTTAATGAAGCCGACATGGTTGATTCATTCGCTCCTGCTGAGGCGAGTCCAGCGGATTTTCACAACGAAAAATTCAAAGAGGCCGAGCTGGCGTTAACTCAAGGTCTAGCAAGGTCAATCGCGCCTGTTGCTCAAGAACGAAAACAACCAAATTTAAGGCAGGTGTCTGCAGTATCAAGCCCGAAAATAAAACCAGAGGTAAACGAGAATAGACATGGTGTGCCGGTTATCACGGATGGGCTCGGTGTTACTAATACTCAGATCGATCTGGACGACTTCGCCGATACATCGCGAATGAAGGCGGAAAAGACTGAAAGGATCGCCAAAGTTTCTAAGCCGGTCGCTCCGATACAGGCCAAACCAGATGTTAAGCCGCAGGTTCAGGTTGTCCAAAACAAAAATTCTGAACAAGAGAAAGAGATCTCCGATTTACGACGGGAGCTAGCTGAGGCTCGGAGCTCATTAGCCGCGGCGGAACTGGAGATATCGAGATTATCCAGCATTATTCAGGACTCAAGCAGGGCGCGACTAAATATAAAAGAGTCCCCGGCACTCTCTCAGCAAAAGAAGCCGTCGCAAAGCGAAACCGTGGCGCGAATCAATAGCAGACCGCCGGTACCACAAAATACCGCGCTGGCGAGCGGGCAGGATATCGGCTCAGACTTGCAGGTAGCAATGGTATCCGTAGACAAAGCAGACCTTAGACTAGGACCAGGAAGAAATCACTCCGCGTTGATGAGCCTCAGAAGAGGCTCTCGGCTCGCGGTCGAGGCCCGTCAAGGTGAGTGGTATCGAGTTTTCGCTCCTAACGGCCAAAGGGCATGGATCCATTCAGCTCTAGTTAAGTTCGGAGACGGCGCTGCTAGCATGAACGATGGCAGCTCCGTCAAAGTGAAGGGATATGATAGCGGTATTAGGTAGACCTTCTAAACTACGGATTCTTTCGCCGCTTTACGCTATCATAACAGCGCTGAGCGGCATTTATCTTCCGTCAGATGCCCAAGCTGTTCCACTGATCGGTAGCGTGGGACAACAGATTAATTCCAATTTCGTTTACCCTGTCATGGGGCCACGAACCTCAAGTAGCTTCGGGGCGCGCTGGCATCCGGTCAAGAAGAAAGTTAAGCGCCACCATCACGGAGTTGACTTAGCCGCTCCCAAGGGCTCAATAATAAGAGCCATAGCTGATGGTCAGATAATCTATTCAGACCCGCTGGGCGGCTACGGCAATCTGATCGTGATTAAGCACGCTAATGGCCTCACTAGTCACTACGGACACTGCGACAAAACCCGCGTCTCTGTTGGTAGAGCAGTGAGAGCTGGCGATATAATCGGCACTGTAGGAAGCTCTGGCTTGTCCACCGGTCCGCATCTTCATTTTGAGATCCGCCAGGATGGACAGCCGAAACACCCTGAACAGGTACTCCCCGGACTAGACCTCCCAGCGGCGGGATAACTGCCAGTCGCAGCTCATACTGAACACGCTTAGATTTAGGACAATACTCGCCCAATGTACGAGCCTAACGTTTTTTTTAATCAGCAAATTTTTTTCAATAATTATGTCACACGTCGCTTTGATGTTAGCATAACCTATGTAGAAACTGGGGCGTGAAAGACCGCCGTATTTGAAGAGATAGAAATTAACATTTAATTTAAGGATTGTTTTATGAAGGCTAAAATAACATCAATGTTTAACAAGACACGTGAGGCAGCTCTGGACCTTGGCAGAAAAGTGGCGGTAGCTAAACGCGCCCCATCAGAGGCACAAGGACGCATGATACTCTTCACGTTCGGAATTGTATGTCTTGGTCTAGCGTTTTCTGACCACGCTCTCGCGAATGACTGGGCAGCGCGTTCCGGACAGGTTGAGGATACCCGTATCGCGCAGGCGGTAGCGACTCTCTTTACCTTCCTAGAGGGAAGCTTTGGAGCGTTAATCATGGCGGCTTCCGGAATCGGAGCTGTTCTCAGCGCCGCGTTCGGTCAGTACAAGGCCGCCCTAAGCTGTATGGTTGTGGCAGTGGGAGCTTTCATCCTCCGCTCGATGATGAACACGTTCTTCAACGTTACAAGCATCGAAGGCCAGGGCGATTTCAGCTCGGTTAACTAAACAGCTAAGTCTGTTCGCGCCCGCGAGGGCGCTCTGCCCCCTGATTCACCGATAAGGCTGGGTCAGGGGGTTTCCTTTTTGTAGCTCGCTAGCCGCTCTTTAATGATCTTCAAACAGTTCTCGTCCTTCTCATCTCGCTGCCGCTCGAGTAGTACGCTGCGGTCCGAATCGACCATCGGATCTAGGCGACCATACGCTAGCGCCCGGGCGAGTGGCTCCGGGTGCTTGGCCAATAATTTCAATACATCCAGGCTTGGGCTCCATGACGCCTTCCTGAGATACCGAGCCGCCTCAAGATTAAAGACGTCAGAGGAGTCATACGAGGACCGAGCTAAAAGAATCAGTAAGACTCCTTCAGCCGGTGGATTCAAATTAAACCACGCCGCTATGAATGGTACCCTACTCTCAGCCGGAAGCTTCAACGCGGATAGAAGCGATATCGTCTGCTCTCGGGTGAGTCCTGTTCCGGGGACGGCGAGAGTAACGAGAAGCCGCTCCACATCTTGTCCCTTAAAGCCCTCTCGCAATTTGACTATGGCGCTTTGGCGTACCTGATCGAGCGGAAAACTAAGCAGATCTGACAAGCGAGCGGTGTTAATCCCGCTCTCTGGGAGATCTCCCATGATCAAAGATAGCTTATCAACGCTCTTGGCTTTCGCCCAACCTGCCAGATCTAACAGATCGAACCATCCTATCAGTGAGGATAGCTCACCGCCCTTTTCAGCTAGAGCCGAAAGCAGCTCCGCCGCTGCCGCTTCGTTTACAGAAACGGCTGGTCTGACTAGAGCTACCCTGGCAAGTAACTTCGCCGGATCGCTCTCTTCGCCTAAGAATCTCCTGAACGCCTCAGCCCGCGCATTTCCAGTAACGATCTCGGCCAATCCTGACACAGCAGGGTCTCCGAGATTGACGGCTCCCATCGCTTTTACCTGAGCGAACAACGAACCAAACGGTTCAGGTAATCGCGTCATGATTTCAATCGGCATCTGTTTAAATTCGGGTGACAACCCCTTGGCTCCACCTTGCCCAAGTAGCGCTAGTAAAACCCCTGGATGAAGGTCCCTTACACCGCTAATCTGTGAACGACCCTCTGGGACTAACTGCTCTAAAGCAAACACCAAAGCCGCGTGCTTATCGATAGGTGTCAGATCCTCCCTCCAAGCATCGGCAAAAGCTACTCTCAGAAGCGCTCCGTTAACGTAATCCGGATTAGACCCGCTCAGAAGATCGTTGAGAATAGTATTAATTGCCGAGGGTTCCCTGCGGATCGCCGCCGCTCTGCCGACTGAGGCCATCTCTACACGATTGCGGCTCGCCCAATTGGATTCGTACTCCGCAGAGTGTTGCGGGGCGACTAACGGAATCCTCGACGCAAGCTCATAATAAAGGGCCGGATAACGATCTTTGATAAACCAGACACCTCCAGAGAGCGCCAGCAAACACAATGCAATCGGTGTGATAATGGACGTAGGACGGGACTCTTTCGATACCCCTTTGTTCAGAACTTCAAACGACCTATGGTCACCATCTGAGCGAGCTGCGCGACCACTGCTAGAGTTGCGAACTACCCTTCCTGAATTAATCTGTTTGGTCGGATGGTCGAGCTCACCGGTGGCTCCCGCTGAACGCGCTGAGCTACCGCCTGCCCCGAATACTCTAGCTACCTCGGAGATAGCTGGGCGGCTGCGTGGATCCGAGAGCAACATCTGTTCAACGCAGCTCTCCTGTGCCTGGGTAAGCTCCTCACGCGCGAGAGTGCGGATAGTCCGGCCTAGACCGAAAATGTCGGATGCTTGAGCCGGTGACCTACCCTTTACGTTCTCCGGCGCTAGAAAGAGATCGCTTGAGTGATGTAACGTTCCCAGTAACGGATCAACCAGCAGCACTCCATCTTGTCTTAGCACTATGTTAGCCGGTGATATGTGACCATGCGCCGCGTTTCTATCGGCGAGTTCCTGAACCCTAGCGATCAAATTCCTAATAAGCTCAATCCGGGATATATCTCGCGGCAGAGCTCCACTTTCTAGAAGATCCTTTAGCGTCTCCTGAAAGTAAGGGCGCAGCACCATAAAACGTCCTTCGCCTGGTAGAAGCTGAACCCTCTGTTGATTATCTGATAGGGAAGCGACCGACTCTAAGTCCGCCGCGATAGAGCGGGCTAGGTTATCTCCGAGAGGCGCCGAGAACCGCGCGAGGCTGACCTTTCCGAGAGATAGCAAAAGCGGACGGATGTCCCACGACTCAGAGCCGAGCAGAACGTTCACACATACAGAACCAGGTGGGAAATGGCGACTATAGCTCTCCAGAACAGCTCTCTGACTGGGGCTTAAAGTTTCGGGTGAAAGCAACCTCAAATTAAAGCCCGCGCTCCGCTACAATCTTTTTCATTTCAGCCCTTAGAATACTGACAATCTCCTCGTATGAGAACTGGCCTAATAAAGTCTCTCCCTTTTTAAGATTCACATGATTAGGGGCGCACCAGAGTCCAAGATCGGCATCGTCAGTTTCTCCAGGGCCATTTACACGACACCCCATCACCGCGATCGTTAACTTCTTATCCGCAAATTCGGCGGTCATCGCCTTAACTTTCTGGGCCAATTCAACGAATGCCTCATTCTCTACTCGAGAACAAGACGGACATGAGATAATATTAAGGCCGTCGTGCTCGAACTTCGGCACAGAGCGGAAACGGCCGGCATAGACATCCTCGATGATCTTCTTCGCTACCAAGATCTCTTGGTACTTCTCAGCGTGAGGTAACGTTAGAGAGACACGAAGCGTATCTCCGATTCCATTCGCTAGTAGATTTTCAAAAGCTACCCGTGTCTTGACTTCGCCCATTGGGAGCATGCCCGCCTCGGTTACCCCTAAGTGGAGAGGTATATCGGTAAACTCGTTGGCGAACCGGCGATTAATCTCGAGTACATCGTTGGGATCTGAACTCTTAAGAGACACCACGTAGTTCTGAAAGCCAAGGTCTTCGAGATATCCGATATGTTCCCTAGCGGACGTTAGAGCCACTTCAATCGGGTCCTCTCCCTTTTCGACCTGCGCCGGATCGAGCGAACCAAAGTTGACCCCTATTCTTACCGCCAAATCATATTCGCGCGCCACACCGACGATGTACTTGACCTTCTCCGCGACTGGTGTCTCCTTTTCGTGATGATACAGATGCCCCGGGTTATAACGGATTTTCTGCACGTAAGGAGCTACAGCTTTCGCGAGTTTGTAGCTTTCCTGCAGGTCGACAACTAATCGTGCATTCGTTTTCGGCCTGATGGCCGCCAGTGCCTCGACATCACGACGACTGTCGATCGCGATCCTGATCACGTCAGCGCCATGCTCTTGCAGCAGGGCGATCTGCCGCATAGTGGCGTCGAGGTCCTGAGTCTTGGTGGCGCACATCGACTGAACCGATATCGGCCCCTCACTTCCGATTATTAGGTCTCCTACTCTGACAGACCTAGTTTTGCGCCTGGTTATTTTTGGACCAGCGTTAATACCTACCAACTGCTGTACTGTGTTCGAGTCGTTCATACTGTGATAAGCACTTCTAAAAACGCGTCATTTGCCAAATTTAGGCTCCACGGATTAAGCCGCTATCCTGCGCGTCAAAAAGTTTACCCTGGCAGGACGGTTTAATTCACGTATAATCAAACCCTTAAGGCAACCGTTGGAAGATTATAAACGTTTTCCCCGTTTTATCAAAGAGACGCCCACTAAGGGAGGCGGGGCAAAGCATAGGAATTTTAAGTGAGGTCACTTATGAGCATGAGCATCGAAGATATGGAGGAGATTTTTACCCGCATAACGGAGGAGTACGAGGAGCCGGTTCCTATCGGCGGTAGGTGTGAAAGCCGGATCTTCTATCGAGTTGAGGATTTAAGTGACGCTGACCTTAACACTTGTGCCGAGTACGTAGCCGATCGCATAAGAAATGTGGTCTCCCCAAATAAGCCTCAACTTTTCTTGAAGTTGCCGGGTGGTTATTCGTTTTTCGCCGAGCGTCTGTGCGCTGTGTATTCAGAGCTGTATAATGGCGGCAAAGAGATACCGCTAGAGCAATACCTTGAGAGTAAGCTCTCAAATGGACACGGAGAGAAGTACAAGGGTTATCAGACTATACTTGTCACGGACGTTATCACCACAGCGCGCTCAAGTCTTGAAGCCCATACTCGCGCTACCTTGCGAGGAATTCCCGTCTTGTGTTGGGCAACGTTGATAGATCGAACATTTGGTCCGGGCCCAGTACCTGTAGTTTCCGCATTCACGGGCGCGTCTGTGCGAGTACTTACACAGGTGGGATAGGTTATCCCTTCCGTTTAAGAGGGATAACCTTACCACCGCCGACGGCGAGTTTCTGTACTGGAACCTGCATTGGTGTTACCTCAAGCTCTGAGTTTAGGGCGACTGAGTTCTCGTCTAACAACTCTATGGTTGAGAGCACCGTAGCGCCCTCCTCACTTAATTCAGTCACTGGCCTGACCACCCTGCTCCTCTTTATAAGGAGGTCTAACTCGTGATGGACTGCTTGACCAGCTTGTACCCTGGCTTTCAGCGTCACGAGCGACACGGCTAAACCACTAGCTTTAATAAAATCTCCCCTCTCAGCGGCGGTTACGAGCTCCCTTTGGTGCAGCACCAATTCGCTCTCGCTAGCACGCCACATAGTTTGAAATTCGTTGCGCAGGGCGAAGACATCATGGACGAGCTTCTTAGTTGAGGCGCCACCGGCTGCCTCAGAGAGCTTCTTGAGCAGAACCCCGTTAACATCTCGCCACTCGGATACCTGAGCCGCTGATAGTTCCGGGGTAGCGCCTTCAACGCGCGCCATCGCCTGCCCTGCTGAATTGGAGTAGAGGCGCAGTGCGCGGCGACTTTTCTGAATTAACGCCACTACCCGAGAGCGAAAGGATTCGGATTCCACAGGCACCCCCTTTTAAAAACCAAACAAGCCAACAGGTGTACCAGCCTTATAGTCGAAAATCAAGAAGATTAAGTTCAAGATTACGCCAGCGCGTGCAGGTCAAGCTTTGCCCACCTGACCTTAATACGATTGTAGAGCGCATCGAAGCTGCCGTCTTCTATAGAGGCTCGGATTCTACTCATAAAATCGAGGTAGTGTGTCAAGTTGTGGATGCTCGCGAGCTGAGGCCCTAGCATCTCGCCTACTTTAAAAAGGTGTTGTATGTAGGCGCGCGAATAGATGCGACAGGCCAAGCATCGACAGGTGGGATCTATCGGGCCCGTATCCTCAGCGAATTGAGAATTTTTAATATTGAAAAACGGGACATCCGCGTCGACAAAAACCCGCCCGAACCTTCCTGAGCGAGTTGGCATAACACAATCAAAAATATCCACACCGCGAGACACCGCCTCTATGATGTCTTCCGGTGTCCCAACCCCCATAAGGTAACGAATGTGCGTGTCGGGGAGCTGTGCAGCGTGATAGCTCAACACCTCGTACATATCCCCCTTAGGCTCACCAACACTCAGGCCCCCGATGGCGTATCCATCAAATGGGATCTCTCTAATCTGCTCCGCCGACCTCGTCCTCAGCTCCCTGTGCAGAGCGCCCTGAGTAATACCAAACATGCACATTTCAGGGTCGGTTCTGGCGTCTAATGAACGCCTCGCCCATCTGAGCGTCATTGCTAACGACTTCTCGATCGTAGCGAAATCAAGGGTACTAGCTGGGCATTCGTCGAGAGCCATTGCGATATCAACCCCCATGGTCTGCTGTACCTCAATAGATTTCTCCGGGGAAAGAAACTGCTTTGAACCGTCAAGATGCGACCTAAATTCGACTCCATCCTCCGTGATGGAGCGGATCCCCTTTAGGCTAAAAACCTGGTATCCACCAGAGTCGCTTAGAATCGGGCCTTTCCACCCTGAAAACCTGTGAATCCCCCCAACCCGTTTGATACGTTCATGACCTGGCCTTAACCAAAGATGATAGGTATTCACGAGCATTACCGACGCTCCGCATTCAGCGAGCCGCTCCACATCAACACCCTTTACTGACGCCTTAGTTCCTACAGGCATAAATGTTGGAGTCTGAAACACGCCACTGCGGGCGCGAAACTCGCCTCTGCGAGCCTCTCCGCATCTGGTTTTCAATGTGCAGCGTAATTCACTCATAGAACAAACATCCCATCTCCGTAGCTCAAGAAGCGGTATTGGTTGTTTAGAGCCTCTTGGTAACTACTGTGAAGTCTATCAAACCCGAGGAGAGCTTCAACCAGAAGTAGGTGTGTTGTTTTCGGCTGATGAAAGTTTGTTACCAGATTATCAACGATATTAAACTGGAAACCAGGCTCGATAAATAATTCCGTACTTTCAAGACTATCAGACGGCTTCTCACTCAAAGCGGCGCTTTCTAGAGCCCTAACTACCGTCGTTCCAACCGCTATCACTCGACCTCCTCGCGCCTTGGTTTCTAGAAGGCTATCCATTACCGCAGCCGAAACAACGAATCGCTCCTGGCCAGGCTTTCTGAGTTGCCCGTTGACGAAGATAGGCTGAAAGCTAGCTGTACCAACGTGCAAAGTTACGTGATCAATCTTACACTGAGCTTCCTCCTTCATCCTGTTAATTAAATTCTCAGTAAAGTGGAGAGAAGCCGTCGGAGCCGCCACAGAGCCCGGATGAACGGCGAATATACTCTGATAGTCTAAACGGTCTTGCTCGTCTCCTCTGCCGTGCCTTATGTAAGGGGGGATCGGCATCGTTCCATGGTCGTTAAGTAGGCGCTCGATCTCATCATCTGACGCAGCGTTAAACCGGAGAAGCAGACGGTCATCGGTTGGCGCAGGCAGAACTAGGGCTTGAAGACTCTCGCTAAAAAATAGCTTTTCCGCCGCTCTAATCTTGCGCATCGGAAAACCGAGAGCGGTCCACTTGTGTCGCTCAACCTCCTCCAGAAGAACAACCTCGATCTCGTATCCATCTGGCCCCTCAAGCTTGCCAAAGAGACGCGCTGGTATGACCTTGGTGTTGTTAAATACAAAGTGATCTCCTGGCCTAATGTAATCAACGATATCATCAAACGTTCGGTGTTGGATCTCGCCGGAAGCGCGTGACACGACCAACATCTTAGCGGACTCAGGTGGATGCGCCGGCCGCTGCGCGATCCTATCCTCTGGTAGTTCATAGCTGTATGGGTTGGCTCTGATCACAACTTCTCACATCTTCAGAAAACGAAACTAAGGCTTTTGATCAGATCGACCAAAAGCCTTCATGAAATCAATCGGCATCGGGAAAAGGATTGTCGAATTATTCTCAGAGGATATCTGCTTAAGAGTGTCGAGGTATCTCAACTGTAACGCTATGTTCTCTTTCGCCATGATCCCCGCTGCGGCTGTAATCTTCTCCGCCGCCTGATACTCACCCTCCGCTTGAATAATTTTAGCGCGACGCTCTCGTTCGGCTTCGGCTTGTTTCGCCATCGCGCGACGCATCTCTTGTGGAAGGTCGATATCTTTCACCTCCACTGCCGCAACTTTGATGCCCCACGGATCCGTGTGGCGATCTAGTATCTCCTGAACGCGGGTATTAATTTGGTCGCGTTTCGCCAAAAGATCATCAAGCTCCGCCTCGCCACAAACGCTTCGCAGAGTTGTCTGCGCGATCTGAGATGTAGCGTAGAGATAGTTCTCGACCGTCAGGACAGCCTTTGATGGGTCAACCACTCTAAAATACAAAACCGCATTGACCTTAATAGATACGTTATCACGAGTGATAATATCCTGAGGTGGTATATCCATCGTGATAACGCGCTGATCGACGCGAATAAGCTCATCGATAAAAGGCAAGATAAAGTTAAGACCCGGCTGTCTGATGCCACGAAATATACCGAAACGGAGCAGAACCGCCTTCTCGTAAGCCTTGATCGAAAACGCGCTTAGATAAAATAACGCGACTATCCCAACAACGGACAAAAACACCACTCCGGCCATTTCACACCCCTCTGCTAATTTAATTCGGGAACCTTCAAGAATCTAGATCGTACAAGCGTCTTGGACAATGCACGTAATTCACCGGATCAGCCAAGTACAGGCATTAGGCGCTTTAGATGCTCCCAAAAGTTCCTTTTTTTTAACGGGTCTGAAGCGATCTCTGATAACGAATAACTCCAAATAACCGCGGTCTGGTTAAAACTCTCGAAGGTACCAGGCTGCCTGTTAGTGCCTAAAATTAGGACTGCTGTAAAGCGCGAGCTAGCTGAGATATCTCTAATCAGATCACCGGATAGCTTCGCTGAATCAACACACGAGACTTCGTACCGATCAGGGGATAGTTTGAGCCCTTTGCCGCAAATTGCTTCAACGAGTGTGCGTTCTGATTCATCGAGGTTTTTCTCAGTTTGAACGATAAGAGCCAGCTTATTCTCGGTAGTCGTCTTGAGCGACGGGGATCTCCGCGTTATTGCGGATCTCGGAATGCCACCTGGGTACAGCTTGCTTAATCTGTCCAGGATCCCAAGTATCTGAGTATTTGAGAGCGCATCACTCATGTTAAACAACACCGACTATAATCTGATCCCATATCCCGCGAGAGATCTTATTCTTACTTGATTGCTGGAGTTCGACAACGTTCTCTCGTGATACTACCCAAACACGATTCGTATCCCGATCAAAAGAATCTTGGGCTAAATTAGCGATGATAAAGTCCGCGCCTTTCTTTGATAGTTTTGCCCTTGCTTCCTCAATCAGGGGAGCCTCGCCTTGAGTCTCTACCGCGAATCCTACTAACAACGGCCTCGGTGAATCCCCTCTTTTTGACCCCAATTCGGCTAGGATATCCGGATTAGGCACTAATTCTATCTCTGGCACTCCGCCACTTTTCTTAAGCTTCTGCTGCGCCCCCTGCCTCGGCCTGAAATCCGCCACAGCGGCGGCTTTAACAATTATGTCCTGACCTGGCTCTCCGGAACTACTGTAAACGCTGTTCAGAATTGTTTGGCGCATCTCCTCCGCGGTGGTCACAGGGTGCCGTTTCACGGCGGACGGCAGCATGGGCTTAAAGCTTAAAGGACCATGCACTAAAGTCACATTGGCGCCCCTTCTAAACGCCTCGCGCGCCATGGCTATACCCATCTTCCCAGAGGACCTATTTGATAGAAATCGTACCGGGTCGATCGCCTCTCTGGTGGGCCCCGCTGAAATGAGTACCCGTTTTCCAACGAGATCGCGCGGTCCGATTGCTCTCTCTACCTCAAAAAATATCTCTGAGCAGGCCGCCAATCGACCCCTTCCCTTCCAGCCGCAAGCCAAATCACCACTATCCGGTTCCACTATGAACATCCCCCTTGCTCGTAGGCTCTCAAGGTTCTCTTGAGTCTGAGGGTTTTCGTACATATTTACATTCATCGCCGGAGCTATAACCACCGGTGCCTTTGTCGCTAAGACAACCGCCAAAAGATTTGACTCCGCAAAACCAAAAGCAAGCTTAGCAACACAGTCAGCCGTCGCGGGCGCCACCAAAATCACGTCCGTCCAATCAGCTAGTTCTATGTGTCCAATAGCTCCGGGTTGATGCTCCGACCAGAGGCTTGTGTTTACTGGATTGCCTGTTAGCGACTGAAATGTTAGCGGAGATATAAAACGTGAGGCCGATTCAGTCATTACCACACGGACCGAATAGCCACGCTTCATAAAATGTCTGGCGATCTCGGCTGCTTTGTAACTGGCTATTGAACCGGTCACACCTAAAACGAGCCGTTTCCTATGTTTTGTTTCTCTCATAGCCCGCTAAGACTAGCCTGATAGGAGGTTGTAGTAAATAAACTCGAGACTAAGTGCCTGGAACTAATCATTAATTTATTCCAGATAAGCTCCTAGTGGTTTCTATTATAAAGCGAACTGATGTCTCGTCTAAGAGCATCCAAATAGTTAGGGTTAATGGGTATCTTTGTAATGACTGCAACAAGCCAAGAAATCCGGTGAAGTAGTTACGTAATGATAATTAGGCACTTAAATAAAATGGACAGGCTTGCTAGGTGGCGGAAGTGCCATTCTGATAGGCGCGCATTTCGAGGACTGGCCGCTACAATTCTTTCTTGCGTCTATTTCGCTTTCTTAATGGCTTCATCACACGGCCAGCAAGCTGGCTCAGGAGCTGGGCCGAGCGGGCCATCGGCGATTGGCAATGATTGGCGAATTTTTCTGTCGCGAACTGTAACCAAGGGAAACTTCGGAGGTCTGAGGGCTGCTGATGAGATCTGCCAGAGAGAGGCTAGCGAGGCGGGTTTCGATGGTAACTGGATCGCTGTTCTATCGGATGACGACACCATTGCCAGAGACAGATTGCTACAGCTTAATCTGGGATTAGAGATTGCCGCTGAAATCCGAGATCTGAGCCCCAGGCGCGATGTCGTTGCTAACGGAACTGACGGGCCAACAGGATTGTGGGGCGGCGCTCTGCAAAAGGGGATTTTTTATCACGCGGACTCTGAGCTCTGGAGTAAAGGTACGCTTCCCTCCACCGTATGGACTGGCTCACGCGCAAATGGAAGCAAGCTGGCTGCTTGTCCTGGATGGTCTAGTCTTGATGGGTTCGCTGAGACAGGAATAGTTGGTGCCGTTGACTATCGGTGGATTAACACGCATGTGATCACGCAGTATCCTAACTATACTCCATGTTCGACTGATGCTTTGTTTATCTGCATCGGAAGAATGAATGATCCAGTGGTTCCAGTTAGAGATCCGCCACAAACAGCGACGCCGACTGAGACTCCTGTAGACACCCCTACTAGCACGCCAACAGATACTCCAACTAGCACTCCAAGTGATACGCCCACTAGTACTCCTACTGACACACCGACTCACACTCCAACAGATACACCGACGGGGACCCCGTCAGATACTCCAATAGACACGCCAACGAATACTCCAACGAGTACCCCATCAGAGACTCCCACAGATCAGCCGACATCGACTCCAACAAACACGCCAACTGATACTCCAACTAATACTCCAACAAGTACTCCATCAGAGACTCCTACAGATCAGCCGACATCGACTCCAACAAACACGCCAACTGATACTCCAACGAGCACCCCTTCAGAGACTCCCACAGATCAGCCGACATTGACTCCAACAAACACACCAACTGATACTCCGACTAATACACCAACGAGCACTCCGTCAGAGACTCCTACAGATCAGCCGACATCGACTCCGACAAACACGCCAACTGATACTCCGACTAATACACCAACAAATACTCCAACGAGCACCCCTTCAGAGACTCCCACAGATCAGCCGACATCGACTCCGACAAATACACCAACTTATACTCCAACTAATACACCAACGAGCACTCCGTCAGAGACTCCTACAGATCAGCCGACATCGACTCCGACAAATACACCAACTTATACTCCAACTAATACACCAACGAGCACTCCGTCAGAGACTCCTACAGATCAGCCCACATCGACTCCAACAAACACGCCAACTGATACTCCAACTAATACTCCAACGAGCACCCCTTTAGAGACTCCCACAGATGAGCCGACATCGACGCCAACTGATACGCCTACCGATTCTCCATCGGTGACCCCAAGCAACACTGCTACTGAGACTCCGACTGACTCACCTACTAGCACACCAACAGATACGCCATCTCAAACGCCAACTAATTCGCCGACCGCTACGCCGAGCATGACTCCAACGAGGACCCCGACCTATACCCCGTCGATAACTCCAACAGACGAGCCCACACCAATCCCTACCGGCACACCGACCGAGACCTCGACTCCAACACATACATTTACTCCGACCAACACTCCAACTCCTCCCCCTGCGTGGTCAGACGATCGAGAGCTGGTCATATTCGTTTCTAAAGACGGGTTCGATCTCAATGCTGAGTACAATGGTAAAGTTGGGGGAACCAATGCCGCGGACGAATTCTGTAAGATACAGGCCGGCAAGGCGGGAATGGACGTGGTCTCATCTCTCTGGAGGGCAGTCATATCCGCCAGCTACCAGGACGCTCGGTCCGTAACCGGAGTATCGGAAACCTCGGCACCGATCTTCAACACTCAAGATGAAGTGGTGGCTACTAATCGAGGTCAACTATGGAACAGGGATAAGGATCTATTTAACGCGGTGCGTTACGATCAATTCGGTTCTATTCATGTAGTATCGGTGGCCTCTGGATCAACTGACCAGGGGACGTTTATTCCAAGCGGTTGTGATGACTGGCGCGATAGCGCTGGCAATCTAGGTATCGGGCAAGGTAATAGCGGCTCGGTGAAGAGCGACTGGATTACCGGCTTGGATGTCGCTACCTGTAATGAGCCATTTATCTACTGCATTGGAAATCGTCCAACTCTTACCCCGACAAATACCGCCACGCCAACGCCGACCGACACTCCTACTGATACCCCAACAGCCACGGCAACGGCCTCTGCTACGTCAACAGAAACTCCGGTCAGTACTCCTACGGAAACCGAAACGCCGACTCCCGAACCAACCAACCCGGAAGCCACAGCTACTCCATCAGTAACGCCGACTTTTACCTACACGCCATCGCTTACCCCAACGAAACCACCAAGCGACACCCCGCCTGGATCCAGTCAGAAACCTCTTCCTCCAGCGTCGGACGGAGGTGACCCAATCCCAGGTCTACCGACACCTCCGTATAGTCTTGTGTCGACAAGACCTATTCCCGATTCTACGATTGGCGGAGAGGTATTAGTTAACAAAAAACCTCTAGAGGGCGCGTTGGTATATATACCCGAATTGGTAGAGCTGCTTATAACTGACAAAAACGGGTTCTTCTCCGTGTCGCGCGTTGAACCCGTATCGAGGCCGGTCACACTAAAGGTCCGAAGTGTAAGGCTACCTAATGGTGGATATGACATTCCATCGCGCGCGGGCTTATTCGTTCAACTAAACGCGCCTAGTTACAATAAGTATAATCCGGCTAATTGCCCCCAGAAGGATAAGATACTTCAGCTATACAAAGCTGCCAGTAGTCTAAAGTCAATGTATAGAAACGCGGTGCGAGACCACCGCATCCTAGTCGCCGCGTCACGTAAGGACTCGAAAGTTAACCCCCGGCTCGGGGCTTTGACGCGCTCTTACTATCACGGGAGCTTCTACATGGACTTAAGCTCCATGATGCCCGATGTGCAAATCAGCTGCACCAAGACGACGCGGGGCTGCCTGAGAGTAAAATTAACAGATATATCACGGCGTATGAAGTTCTCTGGATATCAACTACGTCGCGAATCACTTTTAATAAACCAAGCTCTTCGAAATGAAGGCCTCCGGCCGGACACCACATCAAAGAAGGTGATTAAGCGAATCAGAGCTAACTCCCAATCGCTCCTTAGCCACATAAATCAAATCCCTCGTGAAACCTATAAATGCTCCGGTGGAAATTAACTGAGGAAAGGATTGCTCTTTCTCTCAGCACCGATTGTTGTGTCATCTCCGTGGCCGCTTAAGACCCGTGTACTATCGGGAAGGGTCAAAAATTTAGAGCGGATTGTCTGTAGAAGCTGTTTGTGGTCTCCTCCTGGCAGATCAGTTCGGCCGATCGAGCCCTGAAAGAGGACGTCTCCGCTTATTATCACGGACTCAGCTTGAAAGTAGAAACTAACGTGTCCAGGTGAATGTCCCGGCGTATGGATCACTTTAGCCAAATTATTACCAACCGAGACCTCTTCTCCGCCGCTAACCATCGTGCTGGGCTCAGGGCAAGCCGGCCAATCGCTCGCTGAAAGCCCGTACATCATGGCGATATCCGGAAGCTTTTCGCGAAACATCCGCTCATCAGGATGAGCGTAAAGAGGAACGGGAAATTTTTTTAACAAGGGAGCGACACCTCCGCAGTGATCAAGGTGTGAGTGCGTCAGCCAGATTCCCTTAACAGACACCCCTCTATCTACACATACTTTATGTATGCGATCACTATCCCCGCCTGGATCTACTATCACCGCGTCTTTTGTCTCGGAGCAAATTAATACTCGCGCGTTTTGGCTGAACTCGGTAACAGGAATCGTTATTATCTTTAACATAATCTTATTTGCGCCTTAGAAATTTAAGGATGCCATCCGCTATGCCAGCAGCCAGCATCGAACGAAAGCCAGTATCTCCTAGTTTTCTACCTTCGATTGGATTATCAACGAAAAACATCTCTATAAGCGAACACGGCATGTGTGCTCCTACGAGCACGAAAAATGGGGCTTTCTTTACCCCTAAAGAACGCAGCTCTTTATGGGACTTCATTACTTTTGATCGGAGTGACGTCTCTACCTCACGAGTTAGGTGGATTGAATCCTCGAGTTTCCCACTCTGAATTAAGTCGCTAAGCATAAACGATAAATCGTCAATACGATCACCAGCCGCGACCCCGTTCTCTCTTTCCGCGAGTTTTCTGCTAGCCTCATCGTTAGTGTTATCGAGGTAATAAGCTTCCAAGCCCGCAGCATCGTGCTTCTCCGAAGCATTGACATGTAAACTTACAAATACCGCGCCACCCTTTCTGTTTGCAAAGGCTGTTCTTCTGGCTAACGGGACAAACTTATCCTCTTCTCTCGTCAGTTGTACTTTTAGTTGATGACGACGCTCCAATAGAGCCTTTACCCTCCTGGCTATATCGAGCGTTATCTCCTTCTCCTCGCCTCCAAAGGGCGATACGGCTCCAGAGTCTCCACCACCATGACCCGGGTCAAGGACGATAACCGGTCCACTGTTAGCCCTAGTCCGGGCATCTCTGCCGCTAATTAAGCGGGGTACCTCCCTATCTTGAGAAGGCAAGAACCTTTTAAAAGTGCCGTTTCGTAAGCCTTGGAGGCGCTGCGTCGCCAGTTGGAATGCGCGACCTGGCGATCTTGCGGCGATCTCATAGTGAGATCTGGCCGCGTTATAGGAGCCAGCATAGAGATCTATGTCACCTGCGATTATGTTAGCGTCCTCGGCGCCTAGAGATTGAACAGCAAGCGCGGGCTTTATCATCAGCGCCGCGGCCGAGAGATAAGATCTATTTTTTGTTGACCTGTACAGCCTTAATTGGGTCTCAGCCCCAAGCACCCGTAGTTCAGTGGCCTCCGCGCCGCGTGTTCTGTCCACTACTTCGCGGATTCTTGACGCTAGGGCATCCCAGCTTTTTATGTGTGACGACTCTTCACCTGTCGGATCGATATTCCGGAGTCTAAAATACTCACCTCGAAGCTTAACGAGCGGGCTAGTCGGGGCCGCCATCACGAACGCCGGAAGCAGAACAACAAAGAGCGCCAGATATTTAACAAGAGACTTAATCTCATAAAGAGTCTCAAGCGCCATGCGCGGTGAGAGAGAATCGGGATCAATGTTTTTTACATACTGCTTTAGCCGTAAATCCTCCGGGTCGCTCTTAGGTGCTGGAATAGTCACTACAGCGGGCTCAAAAAGCGAACGTTGCGGGTTCGTTTGGTATTCCACCGCTGAGGGTCGGGCTGGAATTTGAATCAAGATCTCTGCAGCTCTCGACAAAACCGATCCGGGTAGTCCGGAGAGTTTTGCTACCTCAAGGCCATAGGAGCGCGGAGCAGGACCGTCCTGGATAGCATGCGTGAACACCACACGATCGTCTTCCTCGACTGAACCCACAGAGAGATTGCGAATACGGCTCGACACCCTCTCTAAAGCCGTAATCTCGTGATAGTGCGTGGCGAATAAAGTTCGGCATCCGACCTCGAAAGACAATCGCTCAAGAATAGCTTGTGCCAGCGACTGCCCATCTGTGGTGGCGGTCCCCCTTCCTAGCTCGTCTATTAGCACCAGCGACCGCTCTGTGGCGTGGCTAAGTATATGAGCCGCTTCGCGCATCTCCACCATGAATGTCGACTCACCCTCATGAAGATCGTCCGCTGCGCCGAGCCGCGCGAAGATCCGATCAACGATGCCAATCTGCGCGGAGCTAGCAGGTACGTATGATCCCATCTGCGCCAAAACTGTAATTAGCGCGATCTGTCTAAGATAAGTCGATTTACCGCCCATATTAGGGCCAGTGATAATAAAGCAACGAGGCGCTTCAGCCCCAAAGGCTACGGAGTTCGGAATAAAGCTACCGCCTAATATACGCTCGATAATCGGGTGACGACCACGATCTATCGATAAGACGCCCCCTTCGTCGACCTCAGGAGCAATCCATTGATTTACCTCCGCCGCTCTTGCCAGAGCCCCAAGCGCATCTAAAATAGAGAGCGACGAGGCTACCTTTCTTAGAGTCTCAACATAGATCGCCGCCTTATCGCGGAGTTCGGCGAAAAGTTTCATTTCTCGACGTACCTGGCGGTCCACCGCGGTTACAACCTGGTCCTCATATTTCTTTAGCTCTGGCGTCGTAAATCTCTCAGCGTTAGCTGTGCTCTGCCGTCGTTGGTAATGTTCCGGCACCTTAGATCCGTGCGCGGTTGGTACCTCAATAAAAAAACCGATCACATTATTCGACTTGACCTTCAGACTATTGATTCCCGTTGAACTTCTCTCAACCGACTCAAATTGAGCACGCCACTCATCAGCATTAGCTCTAACAGCGCGAATCTCGTCTAATTCTTGGTCGAACCCTGATTTAAAAATACCGCCGTCATTAGTAACATAAGGTGGAGAATCGACAAGCGAATCGCGCAACAGAATCCGTAAGTCAATCGGCACCGCTAAGCTGGCTACGGCTTGTTTAATATCGTCGGATTGACAGTGTGCAAGCGCGTCCTGAAGCACCGGTATCTGCTCAAGCGTATCCCGAATCGCTCCAAGATCTTTAGGCGAGGCTACGCCAAGTTGCAGCCGGGCCGCTAACCGCTCGAGGTCGCTTAGACCACTTAGCACCTTGCTAATAGTGCCATAAAACTCTTTAAGCTCGAAAACTCCGGCTTGTCGCGCCTTAATTCGAACTAAATCAGCCAAAGGCGATACGATCCAAGACTTGAGCAACCTGGCCCCTCCAGGCGTCTCCGTTGCGTTAAGAAACCCGAAGAGAGTCCCATTAGACGAGCCGTCCTTAGTGTTCTGTACTAACTCAAGATTACGCCGCGTCGCCGCATCTATTACAACTTGCCCAACTCCTCGCTGCAGCGATACCTCTCGTACAGGTAGCGAATTACCAAGTGATATCTCATCTAGATAATTTAAGAGCATGCGGGTCGCTCGCTTTGCCGCTGGACTAAGCGCATGGAATTCAGCTTGGGCATCTGTAGCCATGGCCTCCTCCGCGGCTACTGACCCTATAGCTTCAGGTCGAAACCGAATTGCTGCGGATCCAACAACCCCCTCAATGCCCCGAACCCACGAGGTTCGCCGATCGATCTTCTCGCCAGCTATTGACCGTGCAACAACAACCTCACGAACCATCCACCCGCCTAACTCACGCGGCAAGTTCACTAGATCTACCCCTTCCTTAACTCTGACGATTCCGGTCTGAGGGTCGGTACAAACAATCGCCGCGGAGCGATTTAATGAGTCAAGGGCGACCGCCGCTATTAAGCTCTCTGTTGAGTCTGAGGATACACTCGTAAAGAGTCGCATGCCCGGTGTAACAAACCTCTCAAGAACTCGGTCAACTCCTTGACCAGAACCCGTTTGGCTTACTACCGCCACCGAGAAACCGAGCGGCAGCAGCCGATCTATGTACCCATCGAGGACCGAGAGAGGCACCCCGCACATGGGGACTGGCTCTGGGCTGTTTTTATCCCGAGACGTTAAAGTCAGATTAAGAGACTTAGCGACGGTAATAGCGTCGTCGTAAAAGAGCTCGTAAAAGTCCCCCACCTGAAAAAAGAGCAGCGCATCTGGATAACGCTCCTTGAACTCAAGGTAGCGCACCATCATCGGCGGAAGATTGTCTTTAGTCGCTGGATATCCCACGAAAAGCCCCCGAAGCCAAACGGTTAAAACCCCGATATAAAACCACTCTCTGATTAGGAATGCAAACTCACCAATTAGCAAAGTAAGCAGAATTTATTCCTCTGTACCGAATTTTTTTCGACCCAGCGGCATCTGAATTGTTAGTATGAAGAATCTTCTCTTAATCGATGATGACCCCGGAGTTCTTAGGGCGCTCTCGCTCCTTTTGCAGGCCTTCGGATACACGGTAGAGGCATTCTCCTCGGCCCTTGAGGCCTTTGAGTACCTGCGCAAGCCAAACCGCATCGAGGTCGTTCTAAGCGATCTACGGATGCCTGGTCTATCGGGGGAGGATGTTCTTAGGCATGTAAGAGCTGAGTTCGCTGAGCTGCCTGTTCTTATAATGTCAGGACACGCCACTGATGGAGATATCAGTAGGTTAAAAACGTTGGGGTTAAACGCCTTTCTTCCAAAGCCCTTTACACCCGCTCAGCTAAGCGCGGCGATGGCTACATTGGCGAATACGAAGGCAGCCTAGAACGTACGCAGATGCACAAACGGCGTTATCGCCAGGCTATTTAGCCGATTTATTAGGGCGTCGCAGTGTTTTTGGTAAGCTGCTGAGACAATTAGTAAAATATTTTTTACCACAGAGGACGCAGAGGACACAGAGAAAACCCCATAATTGCCCATAAAATGGCCGTTCTCTGTGTCCTCT
>JBIKWQ010000099.1:0-9579 GCA_044356215.1 Bdellovibrionota bacterium
GCCATTTTATGGGCAATTATGGGGTTTTCTCTGTGTCCTCTGCGTCCTCTGTGGTAAAAAATATTTTACTAATTGTCTCAGCAGCTTACCAAAAACACTGCGACGCCCTACGCTCCGGTAATGGCGCTGGAAAAAAGGTATTAGAAGAGCTTAATAGGGCTAGCCTTGACGGAATAAGAGCTCAAGCGATCGATTTTGAAAGTCTATCTTCCCAACTAAACGACGCTAAGGGATGCGAAGCTATCGCTGTGGCCGGAGGAGATGGAACTTTCGCTTCGGTGCTGACGGATCTTAGCTTACCTGATGTTCCAGTTATTCCAGTGCCACTTGGAACGGCGAACGACTTAGCGATTGAACTGGGGATAACTCCGACCATCGCTGGAAAACAATGGAGCGATGTCCCACGGCTATTTGAGGGTTTGACTGAAACTAAATTGGCGACATGGACCCTTTCTATTAATGGCGCCGAGAAACCTTTTTGCAATTACGTCTCCTTCGGATATGAGGGCGCTATCGTAAATGATTTCTCTAAGTGGCGAGCGAGCACCCCTTACCAAAGCAAGCTACTTAATAGGTTCATGTACACCTGGTTTGGGCTAAAAAGATTACGAGACACCCTCTTCTTTGCGTGATTACCTTCGAATGATCGTTAGTCGTCACAAGCTAATTGGCGCCCTAAAGCCTATAGCGTCATCTGTAAATCTCACAATAAAAGGCATTCCAAGCGGCACTCCTGTGCAGGTCGATGGTGAATTTCTCGACCTATGCGATGGCCAACCAATAGAGGTTAAATTTAGACGCGAGGTAAAGGTGCTCGCGGCTAGTAATCATGCGCTTTGATTACCCGATTATCCGCTCAAGCTCCCGCACATTAGCCTCTTTTGTGTCCTGCCACGTCGTCAACGCCGCTGGGGTCAGCCAACGGTGATTCTTTACTAGTGCAAGGGTTTTACGTCTAAATGGTTCCAGATCGTCGTTTAACTCGCGACGTTGCAATTCGCTCTTCTCAAAGAAATCAGCTCGTCCAAAATTAGCTAGGTCCGCGTCTAGTAGGTAACGCGAGAGCGGGTGCGATGGGATCTGCTTATACGATGGCCCATCAACAACCAAAGCTGTATCGCGAATCATCTGCGCGATAAGTTCAATCTCTGATTCGGTATACCCACCGATGCTTACTAGGTATTTTTTCGCCGCATCCGCCGCTAGCGGTTCATTGTTCGTGTATGACCAGATGAATCCAACATCGTGCCACGCCGCTGCTATAGCTAATATCTCTATCTGACGAGGATCGAGATGATCGGCGAGAGCTAAGCTAATTACCTCCCCTATTACATCCTCTGTGTGTCCATAGGCGTGATAAAGGAGATTCGCCGGGAGTCGCGAGCTAAGCAGCGACCTAGCCTCTTTTATCGCCGGGATTCCTTGAAGTCTCTTTATTTCCTGTTCTAAGCTCATTTCTTACGTATTTGAGATAGCGTATATTCGCCGTAAAAACGAAACAACAGATGCACCACGTGAGAGATTATTCGACACAATCAGGCAAAGAGGGAGAACAAAAAAACACTCGCTCTCAAAACCAAGACACCTCATCCCTTCTAAGCTCACTGCGCTCTCTACTAAGCCTCACCTGGCCAAGACGCTACGTCTTCGCCGGTGGCCTGCTCGCGCTAACAGTCGGCAGTGGAATCAATCTACTACTCCCTGAGGTAGTAAGACGAGCGCTAGATCCTAAGAGGTTCGGGGAGTTAACGGAGCATTTGGCAACCGTTGTTATGGGGTTGGTGGCGCTCTTTATAGTCCAAGGCTGCGCGTTCTTTATCCGCTCGTATCTATTTGGATTAGTTGGACAGCGGGTCTACGCCGATCTACGCCAGAAGCTCTTCACCTCTGTTTTAGCTAAGGATATCTCGTTTTTTGACGCGACTCGCGCAAGCGATCTTGCTGCTCGCATAAACTCCGACGCGGCCTTGGTTCAAGAAGCGGTATCGGTGAAGCTCTCAGTTCTCGCCCGCTACTCATTTCAAGTAGTAATCGGCGTGGTGTTGATGTTGTGCATGTCATGGAGACTCACCCTAGCGATAGTCGGAGCGGTTGCGATCTTAGTGGCGGGCTCAACCATTTTTATCTCAAAGCTAAAAGCCTCATCCCTGCAATACCAGAACGCGCTGGCGAACTTTACCTCGTTTGCTTCAGAGGTTTTTAGCGGAGTTAAGATCACCAAGACCTTAGGTGCCAGCAATCAACTGACCAAAGAGAGCGAGAAACTTAACTCAAGCACCCTTAACTTAGGAGAGCGCCGAGTTCTCTGGGGTGCAGGATTCTCATCAGGAGCTAGCGCAGTTTTAAATATCCTGCTCCTAATAGTCGCGTGGTACGGGGTATCTTTAACACTTAACGGGGATTTAGCGTTTAACGAATTAGCGGCGTTTGTGCTTTACGGCGCGATAGTAGCTGTCTCCTTTTCGTTTTTAATTGGGGCGTACGGCGACCTCGCTCAAGGACTAGGTGGGCTTGAGCGCGTTTTTCAGTTAATTAAGAGCGGAGACGAAGAGGAATTAGCTATTCAAAGAGCGAGCTCAGTCGTGACAGGCGAGAGGAGCTCAGGAGCTTGCGTTAAATTCTCAGATGTAACCTTCACTTATCCAGGAAGGTCAGATAATCCGGCTCTAGCTAATTTATCTTGTCAGATTGAAGCAGGATCTTTTACTGCTTTTGTTGGAGCATCAGGTTCAGGCAAAAGTACCA
Organism: Bdellovibrionota bacterium; assembly: GCA_044356215.1. Classification (GTDB taxonomy): domain Bacteria; phylum Bdellovibrionota_C; class UBA2361; order UBA2361; family OMII01; genus OMII01. The sequence continues at coordinate 2,746 of JBIKWQ010000099.1, forward strand.
TCGCGCAATTAATCTGTAGGCTCTACAAAGTAGAGCATGGTGTTATCACGATCAACAACTCACTGATAAACTCAATCAGCGAGGAGAGCCTTAGAGAAACCGTCGCGTGGGTCCCTCAGGAACCAACACTTTTTGGTTTTACAGTTCTTGAGAATCTGCTTTTAGGAAACAAGCTCCTTCTCCGTGATGAGGCCCTGAAGATAGTTCGTGGTTGGGATTTCCTTGATTTCGTTGAGACCTTGGAGAGCGGATACGACACTAAGCTAGGAGAATTTGGAACATTATTAAGTGGCGGGCAGCGTCAGCGCCTGGCGATAGCTAGGGCGTTGCTAAGAAGGCCTCCTGTGCTTATCTTAGACGAGGCTACATCTGGATTGGACAGCGAGACTGAGTCATTAGTGACCCAGTCCGTGAGGAGTTACATCTCACAAGCAACACTTATCGTTGTTTCGCACCGTTTAGCAACCGTGCGTCAAGCGGATAAGATCTATGTTTTAGATGGTGGCACAATAGCGCAGAGTGGAACCCACCGCGAGCTATCTCGCGGAGAGGGTGTTTATCGACGATATGCTGAGAGGCAGGTGCTTTAAACACAACGGGCAAAACCTCGCTCCCGCAAGGTTTTGCTTCGTATACTTAACGCTTATTGGCCGCTAAAACCTTCTTTCTAATCCGCACAGATACAGGCGTTACCTCAACTAGTTCATCATCACGGATAAACTCGATCGCCTTCTCAAGGCTCATCGGCACAACCGGTGTCAGGATTACGTTCTCGTCCTTAGCGGCCGCGCGGATGTTTGTCAGCTTCTTCTCACGACAGATATTCACGTTTAGATCGTTATCTCTGTTGTGCTCGCCGACAACCATACCTTCATAAACTGGATCGCCAGGTTGTACGAAGATCTTGCCGCGCGGCTGCAATCCGAAGATAGCGTAAGGGATAGCCTCACCCTGTCTATCGGCCACAAGTGAGCCACTTAGACGGGAAACGAAGTCACCTTTGTAAGCCTCATAGCCCTTGAGGTACGAGTTCATTATTCCGGTACCACGGGTATCTGTGAGGAACTCATTTCTGTAGCCGATTAATCCTCGTGATGGGATCTCAAACTCAAGACGTACACGACCTGAGCCGTGGTTAACCATGTTAACCATCTTGCCACGACGGAGCGCTAATTTCTCAGAGAGGATACCGATAAAAGCCTCATCGCAATCGATGAGCACGCGCTCAATCGGCTCATGCTGCACGCCGTCCACCTCTTTAAAGATGATCTGTGGTCTTCCAACGCAGAGCTCAAATCCCTCACGACGCATCGTCTCGATAAGGATCGCCATCTGGAACTCACCGCGGCCGCGAACTAAAACGCTCTCATCCTCTTTTGAGTCCTCAATCTTTAGCGCTACGTTAAAGAGAGCCTCTTTGTAGAGTCGCTCCTTAATTTTTTGCGGCTGTACTATCTTGCCCTCGCGACCAGAGAATGGCGAAGTGTTAGCCATAAACTTCATCGAGATCGTTGGCTCATCAACGACTAATCGTGGCAAAGCTTGCGGATTATCAAGGGTACAGATGGTATCTCCGATCGCTACATCCTCAACTCCTGAGAGAATGATGATATCACCAGCCTGAGCCTCATCTACCTCCTCAAAGGAGATTCCCTGATATACTTGAAGCTTCGTTACACGAAGTGGTCTCGCAACTCCGTCGGCTCCGATACATCCAAGCCGCTCATTCTTACGCGCACTGCCGTTGAATACGCGACCGATAGCGAGCCTTCCTAGGTAATCTGAGTAAGAGAGGTTCGATACAAGCATCTGAAATGGCTTGGTCTGATCGTAGGATGGTCCTGGGATGTTCTTAACGATCGCGTCAAATAGCGGAGCTAAATTCGTCCCACGCTCTGTTAGCGATGTCTGCGCGATACCATCACGTCCGATCGCGTAAAGAAGCGGAAAGTCTAGTTGGTCTTCAGTAGCGTCTAGATCGATAAATAGATCGTAGACCTCATTTAAGACCTCTTGTGGACGAGCATCTTGACGATCAATCTTGTTAATAACAACGATAATTGAACGCTTCGCCTCTAGAGCCTTACGGAGAACGAAACGGGTCTGAGGAAGTGGACCCTCAGATGAGTCAACTAATAGAACCACGCCATCAACCATCATCATGGCGCGCTCAACCTCACCACCGAAATCGGCGTGGCCTGGAGTATCGAGGATATTAATCTTTACATCACCCCATTTAACTGAGCAGTTCTTCGCGGCGATCGTGATTCCGCGCTCGCGCTCTAGGTCCATACTATCCATCACCCGATCGGCTACTTCCTGGTTGGATCGAAATAGCCCGCTCTGGCGAAATAGGTGATCTACAAGGGTAGTCTTGCCGTGATCTACGTGAGCGATAATAGCTATGTTGCGGATATTATTGTTAATTAATGTGTTAGCGGAATCCATTTTACATACTGAAAAATCAAATCGACGGCATGGTATCCTGTAGCGGGTAAATAAGCAAAGAGGTGGGAGATCAACGCTCCAAATTCGAATGCCAAGTCTTCGTGACGATCCGCTCCGAGAATCGCCCGTTTAGATGTCGCGCTAGCTCCTCAGTAAAGAACACCGAGCGGTGCTGGCCTCCGGTGCAACCGAATCCAACTGAGAGGAATTCAAAATCACGCGCTAAGTAGCTCTCTACCGCCGCTGTCACAAGCGCGAAAACGTGCTCTCGAAAAACTGAAACCTGCGGCAGTGGCTTTAAATATTCTGCTACCTCAATGTCCCGTCCAGTCAGATTCTTATAACGCTCCTCTCTTCCTGGATTAGGGAGACACCTGCAATCAAAAACAAAGCCCCCTCCGTGACGCCCCTCTTCACTTGAAAAGAGCTTGTTTGGGATCGGCTTTTTATATGAGAAGCTAGTTATCTCGACAGTGATAATTTTTGAAGGCGTGCTTTGATTCATATCTTTTTATCCGTAATCGCCAAGAGTCGCTCAACGCATTCGCGAATCCGCGGTAGCGAGACCGGCAGGTCGTTCTTATTTAGTTCAGTGCTCAGTGTCGCTAACGCTCCAGGTATACTATCGGTGAAATAACTTTTCCCAGCTCCTAACCCCTGACGCCCATAAACTCCTAGAACTTGGAGCATCCTGGCGATAATAAATCCCGAGTAATAATGATAAAAGAGCTGGCGATCGATCGCGGTGCATTTTGAAGCCTCTGCAATATAGTGCTCGACAAGTCGGGCCCTACTCTCACTTGGGATCTTAGTACTTGATTGGTAAAGCAGGGACACCACATCGTACTGCAATGCCCCCCTTCTTCCGCTCTGAAAATCTATAAAAAACGGCGCCCCGTTAACCGCCATAATGTTGCGCGATTGAAAGTCGCGATAGACGAAATTACTCGCGTCGGCGCGCTCAAGGAAAGCTATAAGCTCGGCGAAATCTTTAGTAAGTGGGGCGAGATCAAAATCAGGGAGCAGTCTTAACACCAGCTCCTTAGCGAAATTAGCGCAATCACCGGCGAAAGTTCCCGGCAATAGATCACGCTCTGGATAGCATGTGGCGAAATCAAAATCCTTCGCACACTCGATCTGGAAACGTGGCAGGAACTCTAAGCTCTTTAGGTAGAGCGCCTCAGCGGCTGGAGGGAAATCGTTTGCGCTCTTTGCCGATGTGCGCTCTTTGGCTAATAGATCAAATAGGGTTTCGTCTCCTAAGTCTTGTTCTAGGATCAGATTATAGTCAGGTTCGTACAGGTATATCTCAGGCACCGGCAACCCACGCGAGAAGAAATATCGCGCGAAGGAGACGAAGGCGTCGTTTTCTCGGCGGATCGGGTTAATCGCTCCGATGATACTGGTGTCACTTGAGGTCAAACGGAAGATCCGTCGCTCAGATGCGTGCGGTCGCAGTTCAGTGATATCTGTCGGGGTAACGCCCGTGAGCTGTTTAAAGAATCTATTGAGCAGCTCTTCTTGGTTGTCTTTGGGCATCGCTGTTATCTTGGTACAAAAAAGATCCGCCGCGGTTTTCTTTTAAACAAGGAGGCCAGCGAGGACGGACAGAGTGCGGGATAATGACGGCATATCTTATACCTCTACGCTCTTTTCCCTCGCCGTTCTCTTTGCATCAAAAAAAAGATCCGCCGCGGGAGGGCGAATTACTCAGTCCTTCCCAAAGAGTAAAAGAGAACTGTGAGCGGGAAAAGGGTTTTTTACCCCCACCCTTGTTATCCTGATTCCTCTTTGTGAAGACTTATCTGCCAGGGAGTAGGGAATATAGTAAGCTTATGCAAATACTATCGCCAATGGTTACAGGTAGATATACAACCTCCTGTGGCAAGATTTAGCCCTCCCCGCTTTAACCGCAACCTTCAAAGCCAAAGGCTCATCTTAACTCTCGAATACCTGTACACGACCAAGGGATTAAGATGGATAAGGAACTCACCAATCCGGAGAAAGCGGCCCTAACGCTACTAAGCTTAGGCAAGGACGCGGCCGCCCAGATCATGCAGAACTTAAGCGAGGAGGAGGTCAAATCGATCTCTCGGGCGTTTCTTACCGTATCAGAGGTGGACCGCGAAACTCAGTTGGCGACCTCAAAAGATTTCTTTCGCATGCTAACGGCGACCGAGAAGGTTTTGGTTGATGGGCGGGAGTTTGCTAAAGACGTGATCGCTTCTGCTTTCGGACAGGAGCGTAGCGTTGGCTTACTTGAATACGTCAATGGAACTCGCAAACAGCCGATCGGACAGATTGTAGGCGGAATCCCCGAGAAGCTCTTACTCGGATTTATCTCAGCGGAGCATCCACAGACGATAGCTTTTTTGATGACGGTGATGAATCCGGATCAAGCGGCGCTCGTTTTAAAGCAGATGCAACCTGAGATGCAGACAGATGTCTTAATCAGGATCTCAAATATCAGTAACGTTAAAGCCGATATAGTAGATGAGGTGCGTGAGGTATTACAGGCGCAGCTCTGCGGTGACGGGACAGCCGATGAAGATATCGGAGGACCTAAGTCAGCGGCGGATATCCTTAACTTTATCGACCGCGCCAGCGAAGAGCGTATTATTACAGAGATTGAAGAAACCTTCCCGGATCTCGCTGAGACTATTCGAAATCTCATGTTTACGTTCGAGGACATCAAGAAGATCGACGACCGTGGTGTTCAGACTGTACTCAAAGATGTTCCGCGTGAGCAGCTCGTACTTGCTCTTAAGACCGCGTCTCCAGAGCTTAGAGATGTTGTATTCCGCAACGTGTCACAACGCGCGGCTGAGATGATCAAAGAGGATCTAGAGGCGATGGGACCAACCAAGCTCAAAGATGTTGAGAAGGCGCAGCAGGGCATCGTCGACATCGTGCGCAAGCTCGAGGAAGAGGGCAAGATAGTCATCAGCGGTGGTGGTGGTGGGGATCAGTTGGTGTAATCGGAGCGCGAGTCTTTGGCGCGATTGTTAAGGTCGTCTGAAGTGAAGAAATTATTTGTCTCAGCTAGCTTTTAGTTCGACATGCGACAAGCGTATCACGTCTCACGTGATACGTGGCACGTTATACGTAGTACGCCTGCCGCCTGTCGTTGTCGTGTCCCGTTCTTCGATAGGGGTAAGAAAGGCACGTTTCCGTGCCTCCCTTCCCTCAGAACCGGACAGGCGGGTCTCCCGCATCCGGCTCGCCAGTTGATGGTTTACCTCAGAGCGGAGTGAGAGGCTGTTAAGTGGGCCGCTGTCATGGAGAACAGCCCGTTATCAGCAAAGAATGAATTTGGCCATTTGTGATGGGCTGTTCCGATTCCGAATCCGGGTCGCTTCTCACGCTTGAGTAAGATCGCCCGGAGTCTCCGTCGTGTGTAGCCATCCATAGCTTCAAAGGCGTTAGGTATGCTCTCCGAGAAGTAGTTGTACCACCCCCTAGCTTTCCGATTTATCCTCTTTATCGTTTCCGATAGTTTGATACCGGATGTGCGTTTGGTGATCGCTTTGATGGCTCCCCGGTATCGTTTCATGCTCTTCTGGCGTGGGTAGCGGATTAGCTTTCCCTTATCAGTGCGCTTGAATGTATAGCCAAGGAAGTCCAGTTCGGCGTTTGTTTGGCTTAAGTCTATCACCTTGGTTTTGTCTGGGTGTAAACTTAACCCGTGGTTTGTCATCCATCTGTTGATGTATTCCAGTATCTCTTTTGCTTGGCTCTCGGTGTCGCATTGGACAACTAGATCGTCTGCATATCTGGATGGGTACACCCCTTTCTGGATTAGTAGGTGGTCTAGCTCGTTAAGGTAGATGTTCGCTAGTAGGGGGCTTACGACCCCTCCTTGCGGCGTACCCTGCGCCGGCGTCCATTCTCTGTGTGTCTCCATGATGCCCTGTTCGAGCATCTGCTCTATTAGCTCTAGAACCCTTAGGTCCGCTACCTGTTCCTTTACTTTCCCCATGAGTTTGTCATGGGGGATTGTATCGAAGTAGCTTTTAATATCGCAGTCGACCACCCAGGCATGTCCGGCGTTAAGTAGCTTCTCTACCCTTTTGAGCGCCTGTTTAGCGTTTCTGTTGGGGCGGAAACCAAAGCTCGTCCCGGCGAATGTTCTTTCGAATATTGGCTCTAGCACGTTCTTCATCGCACCCTGCACTACTCGGTCTCTCACGGTTGGGATGCTTATCGGACGCTTCTCTGCTGTTCCAGGTTTTGGGATATAGATGCGTCTTAGCTTTTGTGGTCGATACGTTCCACCTCTTAGCTCTTCTTGAAGTCTATCGAGGTTGTCCTCTAGGGAAGGCCGGCAAAACCTACCCGTAGCGAGAAAGTGGAGGTTGAGTTGATATTCGATTTTCGAGATGGGAA
>JBIKWQ010000034.1:0-32110 GCA_044356215.1 Bdellovibrionota bacterium
ATGGTCAATTTTGGTGTTTTCTCTGTGTCCTCTGCGTCCTCTGTGGTAAAAAAATATTTTACTAATTGTCTCAGCAGCTTACCAAAAACACTGCGACGCCCTGTACCTTTAGATTAATGCTTTTTTATGCGTTTTTCACGCGCCGCCACCGCAACCTGCAGCGCCTCCCTCGCCTCCTTGGAATCTATCTTTCTTAAAGCATATGCAGCCAAGCTAGCGACTCCTACATTCCCATCGTACATCAAGGCAGCAATCCGCTGAACCGAGGGCTCGGAGTGTTGCGGGCATTGGGCTAGAACTTGCAGAGACCGATTCTTCTCTCGCGGGTCTGAGCTATAGAGACCTTTTAGAGCAGATGGGATCTCCGCCTCTCGGCAACACCCTGACAACCCAATAAGGGCTGCTATAAAAAATCGCCTATACAGGTGATGATTCCCACCGCTGCTCATATAAAACCTTAGTCGGCACCTAGTTGAAAAACTTGAGAAATGGCGATTAACATCCACGGCATGATCTACATAGCCGCTTCTCCGTGGACAACAAGCCAACTCAGGGCTAAAATAATGGAGCCAAAAAAGTTAACAAAGGAGATCACCATGACTCAGCCGCAAACCATCACCCCACAGCAGGCAGCACAACAACAAGGGTCAGCTCTATTCTTAGACGTTCGCACCCCCGTTGAGTACCAGGAGATGCATATAAGTGGCGCCGTTTCCCATCCATTAAGCGACCTTAATCCTAATCAGGTAAAGGATCTACTAGCGAGCAAGAGTAGCGGCGTTATCGTATGCCGCTCGGGTGGTCGCGCCAGACAGGCATGCGAAAAACTTCTCGCCAGCGGCCTCTCAAATGTAGCGATACTTGAGGGAGGAATCACAGCGTGGGACAGCGCTGGGCTGCCAGTAGTTCGAGGCAAGAAAGCTATCTCTCTAGAGCGTCAAGTTAGGATAGCAGCTGGAGCATTAGTATTTATCGGAGCTGTACTCGGTTATTTCGTTAATCCAGCCTGGATCGCGCTATCCGGTTTTGTTGGAGCGGGCCTCGTGTTCGCTGGAGTGACTGACACCTGCGGAATGGCCATGATGCTAGCCAAGATGCCTTGGAATACAAAGGCCGCATGCTGCAAGCCACAGGGTGCTACCTGTCAGACTAAGATGTAGAATGGCCAGGCTTTAGCCCTGTTACCTACCGGCTAACTACCAACCTATTGTTAATCGCGTAAACACCCGGAAGAGCGCTTATAATCTCTGACACCCTTAAGCTCTCCGACTCGGAACGAGCACGTCCGGTTACTATCACTAACCCCTCGCCCTGCACATTGATCTTAAGATTCCTAGCATCGATCCGGTCGTGGCTGTTAAGACGATATTCGATCAAGGACTTTAGATCCTGAAATAACTTAAATCCCTTTGGGTCAATAATCGTGGCATCATCTTCTAGCCCAGCGCCCTCTATCTCATCCGAGAGAACCTCGCCTGCTTCCACATCCTCTTCATCCTCGTCTTCGAGCTCTGACTCCTCAGACTCAAGTTCACCCTCGGCGCTAAACTCTTCTATACTCTCGCCCGCAGCTCTTACCTGATCAATCAAGTTTCCTTCAACAGAAACGCCGGTGGCGATCTCTGAACCGTTCTCCGCGGCTACGCCACCTTCTATTCCGTACTCCTGCACCCCGCGAATGCCCCCGATACGACTTCCTGAATCAGGCTGGTCGCTGAACTCTCCCGTTGGAGTATCCTTGCCTAAGCCGATCTCCTGTAGAGAGTTAAACTCTCGCCCCTCTTTATTTCCGCGTCGTTTCATGCAGCCTCTCCCTATAAAGGAGCGGTTATAACGAGACAAGCAGCGCTTATATATGATTACAGCTACGGTGTAGGTCTTTCACCGCAGATCTTAGCGAGCTGCTCAACATCCGCAGCAAGCTGCGCTAAAACACTCTCTGGCTTAACTGATACTACGTAGCGACCAAGACTAAGCACACGCCGACTCAATTCAGGCGAAGGGATACCAGGAAACCTGCGTACGAGATTTTCTCCGTCCCAGCTATCTTCTTGATCGATGTGCCAACTCTGCGCCGCGAAATAGCGGCTTGCTGGTGGCGCGATTACAATCTCTATCATCTCTGGCTTAGCACCGGACCAGACACCAAATCCCTCAAGCCAATATGGATTACTTGTTTTGACTGGCTCCGCTGATGGATCTCTTGGCGGCAGATCAGTAATCTCATCAATCTCTTTTACAAACGAGACATTTAACACCATCTGCCTGCCGGTATGCTCCTCAAACATGGCGTAGAGTATGCCATCTTGGAAGTGCAGTCGCTGAAAGATTCCTCGATACACCTTATCTGACTCGTGCCTCCAAGGAGATCGATAAATGATAGCGACTGGCTGACCGATATGGCACAGGGTTAAAAGCCGTGCCAGGTCAGTGTCGGCTAACTTAGCTATGGAAGTAGAGTCAGAAGAGAATCGCGCCCTAAGATTCTCTAGATCAACTGTCAGGTCCGAACGTCCATTAGTGACACGCGCCCATAAACCCGCTAACGCTGACTTCATCGATGTATCATCGATCATCGACAGCAATTCACTAAGTAAGATCATCACCACCAACTCATCCCGCCCCGGAGGTAGAGAGGCGAATGAGAAAGATGGATTCGATAGGTAGTATCCCCGCTCAGACTCATCGTATTCGAGTGGCACACCAAATTCATAACGCAAACGGTCAATAGTGCGCATCGCAGTGCTCCGTGAGCATCCACACAGCTCAGCGAAGCTAGACGCGTTCGGGAATCGATTAGCTTGCAGCTCGGCCTGCAGCATTAAAGCACGTTTAAGAAATGTTGGGGTGTCCATATCGGTAATTAATAGCGCGGTCGAGACTGTGACGGAAGTTCTTAATTAAACCCTGCACGAGTGATTTTTGAAAAGTAGTAACTACTCACCCAGAAAAAGGCACCCCCGCCACAAACCACACCTCTGTTTTTTCCAGTGGCCTGGCTAATCGCTCTTTTATCCTCGTCACCAGAGTATCCTCGTTCCAATCAAAAGCCCTGACTCCCTTCATTCGCTTCCTGGCGCGCTCAGGGAAGTCATCGAATCCCAACAGTTCAACCGCATCGTCCAACTCTCCAGGTCGAACGATCCAGCCGCGCTTATTTGGCTCATTTCGCCAGTAGGTCATCTGTCTCTTGGCAAAACGACGGGTGTTCATAGCTATCTCCGCTTCGAGCTCCTCACGCGACATCAAACCACCTTGAAGATAGTCTCGCGCTTGCTTATAGCCGAGCGTCTCAAGCGCTTGAATGGCTCCATATTTTTTTAGTATCTCGGAGGTTTCATCCAGCAATCCATTAGCTACCATCTGCCTGGCGCGAAGATCGATCCTTCTGTAAAGCTCGTCGCGGGGCCTACAAATAACTATCACGATTGAGACTACATCCGCGTCTTTAAACGCGTGTCGAGCGAAGAACTCACTCGCCGGTTTTCCAGTGATTCTGAAGATCTCTAAAGCGCGCGAAACCCGTTGTGTATCTCGGGGATTAAGTCGCGCCGCTGTTATCGGGTCAGCTTGAAGCAAATGATTGTACTGTTCTTCAGCGGATAGGCGCGCTATAGCATCACGGACTTCAGGCGGCGTCGCTGGCACGTCCGCTAATCCGTGAAGCAGCGCTGTAAGATATAGACCTGAGCCCCCAACTAATATCGGCACCTTTCCACGCTCAGAGATCGCGTCGATAGAACTCATCGCTAATTCCCGAAAGATCGCCACATTGGCGTTCTGGTCAGGCTTGAAAATATCTAGAACATGGTGCGGAACCCCCATACGCTCATCGTGTGAGAGTTTCGCCGAGCCGATATTTAGCTCCTGGTAAACCTGCACTGAATCGACATTTATCACCTCCCCATCTAGCCGCTTAGCTAAATTCAGAGACAACGCGCTCTTTCCTGATGCCGTGGGACCACACACAGCTAAGGTCACACGAGGAGCCCCCATCAGCGATCCCTTCCGAACCAACGTTCAACGACGTCACGACTAAACTCCGTGACAACCGGCCTACCGTGCGGACATGCCCCAGAAGCTTCAGCTTCATCTAGCTGATCAAATAGAGCGTAGACCTCAGTCTTATTCAAAATATCTCCCGAGCGTACACTCGCGTGACACGCGACCCGCGCGGCGATGTGATCAATACGTTCCTCCAAGCGATCACGCCAACCGCTAGCCAGCGGCTCGGCGGCGCACTCCTTTAATAAAGCGACACAATCAAGATGCGCGGTAACCGCTGGCACACCGGTTACACTGACGGTCTCAGCCGATACTGGAGCTATCTCAAAACCAAGCTCCCGAAGTAAGTCTTCCTGCTCCATCAGTCTTACAACTTGCTCCTCAGTAAGTCGCGCCATCTCGGGAATAAGGAGCTTCTGAGTATTTAACTTCCGCTCCGCGCGAGCTCGCCTGATCTTATTATAATTAACCCTCTCGTGAGCCGCGTGCATATCGACCATCACTAAGCGCTCGCGTAGCTCACAAACAAGATAACACTCAAGGACCTGGCCCACATACCGCAGATCCGCGAATCTGAAATCAGTCCTCGGCTCACTATAGAGCCTTTGAGAGCCATTAGAATAACTAGGCCCTCTAAATACATCGCTTACAGAATCACGCCTAAGTTCTGAGCCATATTCACCTGTATCAAATAAACTCCGCGGGATCGGCAAGGGAGCTAATGATGAAACATTATAACCTGAGGCGGGATTGTGAGTTGTCACCGAAGCAGCACTTGCTTGCCCCATCATCATCGGCTCGCTTCTTGGCCACTGCTCGACCGGGCCACGGATAGCGCGAACACCACGAACAACCGCGCCCTGAACAAGGGCAAAGACCTGTTGCGGATGCCTAAATCGCACCTCGCTCTTCTGTGGGTGAACGTTCACGTCGACGTGATCCGCAGGCAGAGTTAAGGAGATGTAGCCAACCGGATACTCGCGATCCTTTAACATCGAGTCGTATCCCTCTCTGGCGGCCTTTAAGATAAGTTTGTCACTAACTAGACGCTCGTTGACCAAGATGACAAAACCCGATCCGTCAGAGAGCGCAGCTCCTGGATGACTCACCATACCCTCAATGGCAACTCCACCTTCTAATAGGGAGATCGGGATGAGATCATTGGGGAATATAGACTTCGCGCGCTCGGCTACCGATTCAGCCGGATGCAGATGAAGAACCTCATCACCATCAGAGACGAGTCTATATCTGACTTTTGGTCTGGCTAATCCAGAGTGCGCTAACCACGTTCTTATCCTAGCCACCTCAGATCGGGGCGACTTTAAGAATTTTCTCCGCGCCGGAGTGTTAAAAAATAGGTGCTCTACCTCTATCTCAGTACCAGCGTTCCACGGTACTGCCCGTACATCCGTTAGCTTTCCACCTTTGAAGGTAACTTGTGTCCCGATTTCGCTCTCACGTTCGCGGGTCTTTAGTTGAATCTTAGACACCGCGGCGATCGACGCCAACGCCTCGCCACGAAATCCGAGTGTCGCCAGGCTCGCTAGGTCCTCGATAACGGAAACTTTGCTTGTCGCGTGCCGCTCAAAAGCGAGGATCGCCTCATCCTTACTCATTCCGCAACCATTATCGCGCACCTTAAGGCGGCTATGACCACCGCCCTCAAGGGCAACGAAGATATCGTTGGCTCCCGCGTCTATGGCGTTATCAACCAGCTCCCGAACAACGCTCGCCGGTCGCTCAACTACCTCGCCGGCCGCTATCTGATTTATTACAGTATCTGGAAGGACCTTGATCTTCATCGGCGGACATCACTCCCATCCAGGCACAACCGATACCTGTCTCTCTCTTCCGTACATCCCACCGATCCGCAGAGTAAACTCCACTGGCGCGCCTTTTTTTATCTTCCTAATAGAGTCCTCGACTTCATCTCGGTTTCGCGCGCGCTCACCATTAACCTTGTAAATTAAGTCAGCGCTCTCAATATCACGGGTGTATCCGCGCACCAACGCCCCACTAGATAGAAGCCGCTCTATAGGACGGATTCCAGCTCGCGCGGCTGGACCCTCGGCGAGAACTCTGAGCACCATCGGGCCTTGATCAGTATCGACCAACTGCCACCCCATTCTTGGACGACGCACCTTTCCTGTAGCCAATAGCTCAGGAATTATCCTCTTAATGCTATTTATTGGGACCGCGAAACCCACCCCCGCTGAGTCTCCTGATTGGCTTAAGATAGCTGTGTTAATCCCGATCAATCGACCATCCGCGTCGAGCAGAGGACCTCCTGAATTACCTGGGTTAATAGCGGCATCGGTTTGGATCAGATCTTTCAGGATGGCTCCACGCGGAGTCTTCATCGTTCGATCTAATGAAGAGATAATCCCTCCAGTTAAACTCCGATATAGGCCAAACGGATTTCCGATCGCCAAAACTCTCTGGCCTACCTCAAGGATCGATGAGTCCCCGTAGGATAACGCGACGAAACCTCGTGGTATGTTTAAAACCTGTAAAGCCGCGATGTCGCTTTCTGGATCATACCCTACGAGTCTGGCTTTAGAGTTTTGTCCATTAGCTAACATCACCTCAACACTACCACCAGATTCTAAGGCGCTCTCAATAACGTGGAGGTTTGTGATCACTATCCCCCGATCGGCGTCCACTATCGTTCCGGTTCCGGTTCCCTCCTGTGGCTTGACCTCATCGAAAAACGCGAAAGGATCAACTACGTAAGATCTGGTTGTGATAAATACCACCGCCTGATTGGCGCGCTTATATACGTCGATTGTCTTCTGCTCGTCAGAGGTGCGCGTCGCGGCTCCGGATGGAACGCTGCCGACCGGCGCGGCATAAACCGATTTAACGAATGACAGGATGGTTACAACCATCAACAGAAGCAGTCCTTGAGTTAACCGCGTCATTAATCCTCCGCCTCAAGACCACCATCATCACCCATTCCAGCCGATAGCTGTTTGACACGCTCAACCTTGATAACGCCAGCCACCATCTCTATCGCTCGCTTAATCTTGTGAAGCTGCTCAGCGCTAGCCACCATGATTTCGAAATTAATGGTAGCTCTCCCATGCTCAGTTTTGATCCGCGCGCTCGTTATATTAGTTCCCTGACCAGAAACAGCTTGAGAAACATTCGCCAACAGCCCCATCTGATCCTGAGCATGCACTGTGATTAACACTCTCTGCGGAGCTCTCGCACCGGAATCCCAGTCGACGTCAACCCTGCGAAGCGGATCGCCATCCAGAACACGGGGACAATCAGCGTAATGCACCGTCACTCCGCGTCCACGCGTTATAAATCCAACTATGCGGTCGCCGGGCAAAGGCTGACAACACTTAGCGAAACGGATCAGGATATTGTCTAATCCAGCTACTTTAACACCTATCCGCTCGCGACTAACCTGCGCCGCTCGGTGGAATATCCGCTGTAAAGGTGTCGGCTGCTCTTCGAGCTTTTGCGGCGTATTTCCCTCTTCAGGTAAAAATTTCGCTATGATCTTTGATGAGCTTACCTTACCGTAACCGATCCCCGCGAACAGCTCTCCCGCGGTCTTAAAACCAAGCTCTTCGGCGACCTGCTCTAATCGGCCCTCCTTCTCAAGCTTCTTTAAGCTCAGCTTAACCTTCCGCATGTCTTTGGTCAGAAGATCCATTCCCAAAGCCATCGAGCGCGAGTGCTCCTCTGTCTTTAAAAACGCTCTTATTCTCTGGCGTGCCTTTGATGAGCGAACGAATCTTAGCCAATCTTTGCTCGGCACATGAGATTTCGAAGTTATAACCTCAACCGTATCGCCATTCGCCAGTACGTGATCTAGCGGCACCATCTGACCATTCACCCTCGCTCCAGTGGTCCTGTGCCCCACGTCGGTGTGAACCGAATAAGCGAAATCAACCGGCGTTGATCCGTACGTAAGTCGGACGAGATCGCCCTTTGGAGTGAAGACAAACACCTCCTCTGGATACAATTCACCCTTTACGGACTGAATAAATTCATCAGGATTTTTAAGATACTGTTGCGTCTCAACCAACTCTTTGACCCACTGCAGATCAAAAGCTGGGGCCGCTCCTCCTTCTTTGTAGCGCCAATGCGCGGCAATTCCTTCTTCCGCGACACGGTTCATCTCAGGCGTTCGAATCTGCACCTCGATCCTTTGCCCCTCTGGACCGATTAAAGTCGTATGAAGCGACTGATACATGTTGGGCTTGGGCATCGCGATATAATCTTTAAAGCGCCCCGGGACTGGTTTCCAAGTCGAATGAACTATCCCCAACGTCTCATAGCACGCTCGAACAGTTGGAACGATTACTCGAAACCCCAAGAGATCATACACCTGCTCAAAAGAGATGTTATCTTTGCGCATCTTTTGCCAGATCGAATAAAGATGCTTACCCCTGCCCTTTACTGAGGCGGACACGCCGGCGTCACTTAAAACTTTTTGGATCTCGTGTACTGTGCGTTCCACGTATGCATCACGACCGGGAGCGGACCTTTTTAAATACTCATCAACCTGTTTATAAAGCTCCGGTCTCAGGTAATAAAAACACAGGTCCTCGAGCTCCGACTTTAACCAGTGAATACCGAGTCTATTGGCGAGGGGCGCGTAGATCTCCTCTGTTTCCTCAGCTATTCTGTGTTGCTTCTCCTCACTAAAAAATTTGAGCGTACGCATGTTGTGCAGGCGATCGCACAATTTAACCAAAATAACTCGGATATCCTTCGCCATCGCCAAGAGCATCTTGCGAAAGTTCTCCGCCTGCTTCTCTTCGCGAGACTCAAATTCAATTCGCGTAAGCTTCGTAACACCTTCAACTATATCAGCTACGCCCGGACCGAACTCGCGTTGGATGTCCTCTCGTGTTATCTCACAATCCTCGATCGTGTCGTGGAGCAATGAGGCGACTACCGATGGCTCATCAAGCTTAAGTTTGCAAACTAATAGAGCCGTCTCCTCAACGTGAGAGAAATAGGGCTCTCCTGACGCGCGCACCTGCCCGCTATGGCATTTGGACGCAAAGTCGTAGGCTCTCTTTAAAGTATTGAGATCCGGGCTGGGATGGTATTTCTTGAGGGCCTCGGCTACCTGCTCGAAGGACATATTGGCCCCTTATTCAGTGAAATTTTTAAAAAATCCCGACCTACTCCTCATCCCCATCGTCATCATCGCCAGCCGCGATCGGTCCTGGCTGCATCAGCGCCTCACGTAGAAAATCCATCGAACGATTTTCTCCACTATTTGTGAAGAGTCCCGCTCCGATCTCCTGCTTACGCTCACGCTCAGCTGCAGCGGCTGCTTGAGCTGCCTCAGCCTCACGAGCCTTTAACTCCTCGTAAGCCTGCGCCTCTGCTTGATTCATAAATCTCACCTGGCCGTCAGCTATCTCACGGAGAGCTGTAACTACGGCCTTGTTCCTGCGATCTGTTATACGTGCCGTTGATCCCTGCAACAATTGCTTCGTTCTTTTTGACGCTAACTGAACTAAAGCGAAACGATTGTTCTCTTGCGTGAGGCAATCCTCAACGGTAATGCGAGCCATTCTAAACTCCTAGCCTTGTAAAACTTCTTAACTGACGGCGAAAAATGCCGTAGCGGCTACACTACCAAAGCGGCTAAGTACTGTAAACTGCTGAGAAGTTTATGATTATCTTTGATCAGCTGAAACCTGATTAGTCCTTGCCAAAATCAGTAACTTATTACAAACATTGAGCTTCTGGTAGGCAGATAGCCACAAAAACTGGCGCGGCACCTCCCACAAAACATCTGTTTTTGCTCTAATAGCGTTATATGGCAGTCCTAGATCTCGTTATAGCTCCGAACCAACTCTTACGTTCTCCGTGTGAACCTGTTACCAGTTTCTCTAAGCAGCTGCACACATTATTAGACAATATGTTTGAAAGCATGCTGGCCCACCACGGCATCGGATTGGCGGCTCCCCAGGTTGGAGTACTCCAGCAGGTCGCTGTAATTGATATCTCAAGTGATTACATCGAGCAGCCAAGGATTACCTCAAAGGAAGTTGATCCCGCCAGTTCACATACTCATCAAGAACGATTGGAGCTTATTAATCCGAAGATCGTTACTGGAAGTAAAAAAGTCTCCTCTGAAGAGGGTTGTCTCAGCATACCTGATTATCGCGACACTATTACTAGATCAGATACGATTACCGTCGAAGCACTAGATCGACACGGCAGACATTTCTCATTTGAGGCGACGGAATTGCTGGCTTTCGCGGTTCAGCATGAAGTCGATCACCTAAATGGAATTCTATTCGTGGATCACTTGAGCCGCCTAAAGAAGACGTTATTTAAGAAATGGGCGATTAAGAACTTGGGCTCTGGAGAGATATAGGAAGCAGGCTGTGATAAAAGTTATATTTTTCGGCACGCCTAACTTCTCAGTGCCTACTCTAGACGCGCTTTACGCTATGCCGGATATTCAGGTGGCGGCGGTGATTACACAACCAGATAAACCCGTTGGCCGAGGAGGAATAATCACTCCACCTCCGATTAAGAGCCGCGCTTTATCCCACGGCACACCTGTTTTTCAACCAACATCGATCCGAAAAGAGTTCGCTAGTTTGAAGGGGCGGCTTGAGATGTTAGGACCATTTGATATCGGGGTAGTTATAGCCTTTGGCCAGATCCTCCCCGAGGAGGTGCTTAACTTTCCCAAGGCCGGCTGCGTCAACATACACGCCTCTATCCTCCCCCGATGGCGCGGTGCCGCTCCAATTCAGCGGTCTATCGAGGCGGGCGACCCTGACACTGGTGTTTGCTTAATGCGGATGGATATCGGGCTGGATACCGGCGCTGTTTTCAGTGAGCAACGCGTTCCGATTACTGACAGCGACACATCATCTTCTATGCATGACGCGCTCGCTCAGCTAGGAGCGCAACTCTTAACTCGTGATATACGCGAGATAGCAAACGGGAATCTCCAAGCTATCCCCCAAGCTGAAGAGGGAGTAACATACGCCAAGAAGATCACGAGTGAGGAAGCCAGAATAAATTGGTCGATGAACTCTCAAGAGATCTGGCGCAAGATAAAAGCTTTCTACCCATCCCCTGGATGCTTTACATCGCTTAACGGAAAAAGGCTAAAGATATTATCGGCCCATCCCGTCCCTTTTAATTCGTCAATCGAAGTCGCTCCTGGGGCTATTATCCAAGCCCTTCCTGATACCCTTACCGTGAAGTGCGGCACAGGTGCTTTAAGGCTAACTGAGCTTCAACTAGAGGGGAAAAAGAAAATGAGCGCTGCAGAGTTCACACGTGGGAATATGGTCACCACGGGAACTCACCTTGGTTCATGAACTTAGCCGCTTTGCCTCGGCTTCCAGCCTATCCTATAGTCATCGGCATCGTTCCGCGGCATGGGGATTAACCCGTAGCCGATGTTTATAGGAGATAGTTAATGGACTCCACCAAAATAGAGATGTTTATGCGACTTGCTGGCCAATCAGTGCGTAACAAACTGCACAGTGGCGATCCGGCTCAGAGGGCTCTGGGAGCTCAGCTACTTTTATCCGAGGTCCTCGAGTATGTTATTAAAGGACTCGGGGTAATACCTGAGTTCGCGGGAACTAAAATTACCTCTCCTGACGCTCTCTCGTATCACGCCACTCACGGACCAGATCATGAGGAGATGGTCGACGGATTAGCTGATGTGGCTTACACGATGTTCTGGAACTCGTGCGCATTTGGGGTGCCGCTTGAGGAGGCTTTCGATCTCGTGTGCGACAATAATCTTGAGAAGTTCGTAAAACTAAATGATTGGACCAGAGGAGAGGGAGAACTTTCTCGTGAAGATTGGCACTGCGGCCTAAATGTGTCGTGGCCTACGGAGGTAGCTTCTGTATCAGTTCTGAAGATTGGCTCTGACTTCTTCGCGGTTGGAAAAGACGCTCGTGGAAAAGTACGCAAACCATCTACATACAAGTCGGTGGATCTTTCGCGATTGTTAAAAGATTCGGGTCAATAAAATGCCTATCGCCCCTCACGTTGTGGTGATACACGGTCTTGGCCGTACCAGTTTTGACATGTCGCTCTTAGCTAAACGACTAGCCAACACCTTTCCGCAATCAAAAATACATAACTTCTCGTACTCTTCGCGCAGACTCTCGCTTGAGCAAGCGACTGAGCAGCTAGGTCGATATGTGGATAAAATTACCAGGGAAGCGCCTGTATCTTTTGTCGGACACTCCCTTGGTGGGATCGTCGCGAGAAGCCTCGATCTGACAAAACCATGCGCGGCTCCTCTTCATCGACTGGTTACTTTAGGTTCACCTCACGGAGGCGCCACAATCGCGCGGTATTTGGGGCGCTACTCGCTGGCGAGAAAGGTCTTTGGACCGGTGCTAAGCGATCTAGGAACGCTTAATCTAAGCACTCAACCGAGGCAGCTTGAGATCGGTTGCGTTGTAGGTGCTACGGGAACTCGTTACGGTTTCCTACCGGTTTTCGGTTCAGATAACGATGGGCTCGTGCTGACCAGCGAGGCCTCATTTAGCGGGCAAAGCGATCAGATTAAGACATTCTCTTTTCACGGTCTGATGCCTTTTAGTAGGCGATTGGCGATTCTGACCGGAAGATTTTTGGAGACTGGGAGGTTTTAATCTCCCTAGCGAACAACCCTATTTACTGGTAAAATTGAAAGAGTCTGTTTTATGTCATCTGGCTTAATCGCAATATCAGAGTACATCCCTAAACGTGAAGCTCTACTGGTACGTGTGGATCTCTCAGATTATCTGATCGATTACTACCTCCATAGAAAAGACCACGCGCCGGATACAACCTATGAGCACGACTCTAAGCTCAAGGAATTAATCACCTGCTTCGCGATTCATCTCTCAGCCCGCACGGCCACAGAAACGCACGCCTGGACGGCTCACATCGCCTCCCTGCCCCCCTACTCTCTCTTTGTTACCGGCAACACAGGAATCATGGATGAAAGTGGCATAGCGCGAGGATTCTTGGTTGGCCACGTCCTCACAGATAATATCCGCCACGCCGACGTCAACTCGATCCACGCTCAGTTAAGTAATCGTGGAAAGACCTTTAATAGCCACGTTCTTTGCGACTCCGCTGTAATTCCGAGGATGGCGACGCAATTCTATGAGCAGAGCGAGGGTTATCCGATCCGGCTTCTTCTGTCAGAAACCAGCGATACCGCGATCGGATTAGTCGCGCTGCCCGAATTCGACGCTGACTGGGTCGCGAATGTCGACCTTGCTGAGCTTGCGAAATCAAAGACCATCGAGAAGAGTCACATGCGAACTTGTCACTTTGCGTTCTCATGTGACTGCTCTCCAGCCAAGCTCCTGCCATTTTTTAGGTCAATGAGTGTTGAAGAGCTAGAAGACTTATACGAAGGCGAAGATGAGCTGCGTATCACCTGCCCTCGCTGCGGGAAGCAGTTTGGGATCTCTAGAGATGATTTAGCGAATTAAGTAAGCGCACCAAAAACTCGCATAAGCGAGGTTTTGCCATATCTCTGCTAACCAATCTCAGTAAAATCAGATAACTTGCCCGCGAGCTGCACAAAAGGGGCTGGATTACGTGCTTTTCCGTTGTGAATCACTTCGTAGTGCAAATGCGGGCCAGTTGAACGCCCCGTGTTTCCAGAGTAAGCGATAACATCACCGCGCTTTACATCTTGGCCAACGTTGACCGCCACGCGGCTTAGGTGAGCGTAGCGTGTAACCAATCCAGGTGCGTGTTGAACATCGATTAGATTTCCGTATGTGTGGTGCCTTGTAACTTTAATCACCCTACCAGCTCCTGTAGCCATAACCTTGCTACCGATGGGCAGAGATACATCAACTCCGTAATGAAAAGACGACCCGCGCGAAAAAGGGGAATGCCGGTGTCCATATCCCGATGTGACAGCCCCATCAACTGGAGTGCCGATCGGAATGAACTTAAGGACCGAGATAAATCTATTCAATCTCTTCATCATCTGCTCTGACGCGGAGATATCCTTCTTCTCCAACTTGGTAGATTCAGCAGTCGAGTGACTATCATCACCCCCATCGTGTTGGCAGTGATCGTAATCGCAGAGGTCCTCTGCTCCCCCTATCCCCTCGCCATCTGAATCGGCGCGACTATTCCGACCGACTCCAGCCAACTGCGGGGAGTTCAATATCGCCGCCAGTTTGCTTCCTGAGGAGGGGCTCTTTCCGTTCTTAGCGAAACCATTATTACGGGAGGAATTCTTCTCTTTAAAGATACCGAGTGCAGTGGCGCTCTCAATCAAGGACTCTAACTCACTTACCTTCTTCTCTATCGATAGATCGCGAGAAGAGCCTAATCTGCTGGCATAGCTCCTAAGCGCCGTTAACTCAGAGAGCATCCTGGCATTAACAGCCTTAAGGTGCTCCTTCTCTGCTTGTTCCAGGTAAGCGGCGTAAGGGCCGCCACTTATGGAGCTCCAGAGGCGGGAGGCGAAAGATGTCAGGGGCTCAGCCAGAACGAGGGCCGAGAGCGCTAAGGCTAATACAGCAATAGCAGTCGACCGCGCTCTTGCGCGCGCTCTTCTTGTCTTTGCTGTTCTAACTGATCTCTTTGTCATCTGTATCAGATAAGCAGAGGCCTTTGGTAACGCCTCCTAAACTACCCAAGAGCCCCTCGCGCCTTAAACCGGCGTTCTCCCCGCACTAATAAAGATGCGGCTTTTGAGGCACTGGAAGCCTAGTCGACCTAAGCTTTATGGTCAAATAAAACCACGGTTTTTCTTACAGGTTATGACTAAAACCGCCTAAAACATTGAGATTAGAGCAGGTTAGACCATCGGATTAAACGGCTAAATTCCCGTCTGAAGGTAAACATTCGTGCCTATTTAGCAACCGCACCGACCCCGTTTCTAATCGTCTTGACTGCCACAGGATACTCAAAGAACCGCCCGAACTTCGGGTCATCCTTAAAAGAGAAGGTACCAAGTATCCCAGAGCGTGACCTTACCTGGCTCAAAGCAGAGAGGATCTCAGCGCTTGTGGCGTTTGGGTTTGATCCCAAATAGGAAGCTAGAAGTGTACTCATGTCGTAGGCCACTCCAGCGAAGGTTAGCTGCGATTGGTTGTGGAAACGAGCTTGATAGGTGCTTCGGAATTCGGGGGACACCTCGTTGTCCGGGTAAATGCATCCCTCCAGGAGTTGCCTCGCCCCCTCGATCCCTGCGGCTGTTTCGCAGACATCCGAGCCAAATATCTCTGCTGTTACTCCGCTCGCGCGGGCCTGACGCATAAAGGTTACCAACTGATCAGGCAAAAGAAACACCCCTACTCTTTCCGGCTTTAGAGCCTTTAACTTAGAAATTATCGACCGGAAATCCATCTCAGTTGGCACGACCTCGGCGATGATTGAGAGCTTCTTCTCCGGCTTTACTTGCCGCAAACGCACCTCGACATCCCCCAGCAGATGCACGAAGAAGTCGTATTCTGCTCGGATTACCGGGTACTCAAGCTGCTTCTCAGCCGCCAGAAAGTCGGCTAGTGCATCTCCGTACTGCTTCGTGTGATTCATCGAGCGCGTAATATAGGGATTACCGATCGCTGGCTTAGCTAAAAACGATAAGTTCACGACTGGAATTTGATCACGAGCGATATCTCGTCCCATCACCGTTGGAAAGAAGAAACCAAAAGCAATAATGGCTTTAGGCCTACGACCACTTCTTAGTCGCTGGTAAACCGCTGGTGCCAACTTAGGCCCGTGTTGGTCATCCTCAAATCGGAGGTCTACTTTTTCAAGAATCTCTGGGTGGTCGATTGAGGCTAACTCGATTCCGTTGCGTATCGCTGTGCCGATACTGGCTAGATAGCCAGAAAGTGGCGCTATAACGCCGATAGCTGGCTTTGCCGGATCTGCTGCCGCGGTTTGCGTGAAAACCAAAAGTACCAGCAGAGCTTGGAGAAGGTAGAACTTTGGGTGTGTCTTCATTTTACCAGCGGCCCAACAAAATCACGAGCCTTTCGGGCCTGCTCCAGCGCCCGACTAGCATCTTGCACAGAGTAAAACTCGCTTGGCGTTAGATCCTCAGTGCCATAGAAAGCCAATTCGCGATCTCGCCTTAATTCTCGGGATATAGCAATAAGCTCATCAAGCCCCTTTTGATGCTGCTCGGCGATGCGCGATCGGATCTCTGATAGCTGTGCGCTTAGATCGTGTACCCGAGCAGGCTCGGCTCCTACTGTCCGCACTAGCGCTTTAGATACTAACTCAACGATCTCTTGAGCTTCTCGTACCACATCAGCATACCCGCCTTTATCAAAGAGAAACTGCAACGCTTCTAATCGTAGCCCTGCTCTATAAATATAATCCTTAGCCAGAGATCTGTTCTTCATATTGGAACCCAAAATCCTTGCCCATGGGTGGTTTTACGCACAACAGCCCCAGAGGTTATATAGCTCCGCGCGCTATTTAAAAAATCAGCTATCCGCCCCGATGGATCATGAAGGATCCTACCGTCCAGCGCGCATTCGAGCCAGAGCGATCCCGCTTCACTTGGCATAGCCGGCAAGTGAGATATCTGGATTGAGATCCCTTCAGGTGTGTTGTGGTCCCAATAGCGGTAGAGAGCTCGGTCTATCCGCACCGACGGTTCCACTACCAACAGCAGGTCGGTATCGGAGGTATCATGAGCGTCCCCTCGAGCTCGCGAGCCAAAAAGCATCAATCCAATAAAGTTCAAGCCAAACTGCGCATCTGCCGCCTTAATGATTTCGCCACTCCCGGCTAGAGCGGTTACCCCCAGAGCCCCCTGCTCTATATACCTTTGAATAAGCGAATTTATTGATATCTTAGCTGCTTTGGCGCGCGCTTTGACCTGCTCATGAAGGCTAGTTGGTATTCGAAGAAGGATCTTCTTATCTGCGCTCATAGTGATATCATGATATCACTATATACTTGGTGGCTGCAAGCTTGCTAGGTCGTAGTTAGAGCGTCGCAGTTCTTTATCCTAAAAAGAGCAGTTAAGGAGGATGAAAATGGTGTAACTGCTCTTTTTAAGTTTATCACCACAGGACAGACGACGGCCATTTTATGGGCAATTATGGGGTTTTCTCTGTGTCATCCTTGATCAAAAAAATATTGTACTAATAAACTAGGGCATCGCAGTTCTTTATCACCACAGAGGACGCAGAGGACACAGAGAACGGCCATTTTATGGGCAATTATGGGGTTTTCTCTGTGTCCTCTGCGTCCTCTGTGGTAAAAAATATTTTACTAATTGTCTCCGTAACTTACCAAAAACACTGCGACGCCCTACTAATAAACAAAGAGATCCGCGAGAACGGACAGAGGGGGATACTGACAATCTAGCTTATACCTTACCCTCGCCGTTCTCGCTGGTCTCTTTGTGAAAAGGCTGTTCAGGATTCATGAATGGCTCATTTCTTTACAAAGAGCAAAATAGATCGACTAGCCGAGAGAGGGGGGGTACCTCCTTATTATCCTACCCCCTCCCTGTGAAGACGTATATCCCAGGATGTGGGAAATAGTCAGAGCTCCCCCCCTCACCGAGTCTCAATCAGCTCTCTAGCCGAGGCTCTCGAAGCGTCGGTTATCTTAAAGCCAGCCAACATGCGGGCTATCTCGTCTACCTTCTCTGATTCGTTTAAGGCCTTAACTACAGTGAGCGCACGCTCGCCTACTTCTTTCTGAACTAAGAAATGCTTATCTGAAAGCGATGCCACCTGCGGAAGATGCGTGATGCACAGAACTTGAGATCTCTCTGAGATATCCTTTAACATTCGACCAACAGATCTGGCGACTCCTCCTGAGATACCGGTATCAACTTCATCAAAGATTAAAACATTAACACCAGACTGCTCTCTTAAGATCTTTTTGAGCACTAACATCACCCGAGAGAGCTCTCCTCCAGAGGCTATCTTCCCAAGAGGAGCAAAGGGCTCACCCTTATTCGTCGATATTAAAAACTCTACTTTGTCAGTTCCTATCGGGGTTGGCTCACACGGGGTAAAGCGCACGTCTATCGCGGCTCCGATCATCGCTAGCTCAGCCAAGTCACGTTTTACACCGTCTATCAACTTCTTTGCCGCGGCTTCTCTAACTCGACGTAGCTCAGCTCCATAGCGCTTCACATCGGCCTCAAGTGTCTCCACCTCACGCTCAAGCTTGGCGCTACTGACACCTCCGCCTAAACGCGAGAGCTCGTCTTTGGCTTTAACCAGGCGCTCAGCTAATCCGGCATCATCTAAACGATACTTACGCTCAAGTCGCGCTAGCTCTGATAGCTCCTCTCGCAAGCGTTCAAGCTCAGATGAATCGAGATCCAAACTATCAACATACCGACTAATAGAGAGCTCACTCTCGCTAAGAGACTCGCGAGCACTCTCAAAATCAGCGACCAGCGCGGACGTTCCCGGATCCAACCGCCGCATATCTGAGAGGGCGCCAGAGATCTCCTTTAGCGTACTCACAAGCCCATCCTCTCCAGATATAAGATGAAGAGCCCTCTGTCCGGCCTGTGACAAACGCTCTGAATTCCCGATCCGTTTGATGCCACTCTCAAGTCGCTGTCTTAACCCAGCTCCTAAATTTGAGATCGCCTCTAACTCCTCTACAACAACACGAAGCTCCTCACGCCGCTCGGCTCCTTGAGACTCGTCCTTTAAAAGAGCCGCTAAATTCTGCTTCGCCTGATACCAGGCGTTATAGCTTTGGCGAGCCTTATCCAACAATTCACCGTTCTCGGCGAAACCATCTAGAAGCTCAACGTGATATTTAGGATCTAGCAATTTGGTCTGGTGGTGCTGACTACAGATATTAACTAGTTTGCGAACTATCTCTTCTAGTAATGAGACGGTTCCTAATCTACCGTTAATCAAAACTTTTCCGCGCCCCTCTCGTGGCTGCGTGCGCGAGACAACTAGCTCGTCGTCTTCCCCTACAATGTCTGGCAGATCCGCTCTGATCTCAGGGGCAATCTGAGTCAGATCAAAAAGCGCCTGCACCTCCATCTGATCCGCGCCAGAACGTATGAGGCTCGTTGAACCCTTACCGCCAAGAATAAACTCAAGCGCGTTTAGAATAATCGACTTACCCGCGCCCGTTTCACCACTAATGACATTAAAATTCGCGTGAAACGATAGGGACTGTCTCTCGATAATAGCAAAATTGGTTATCGTTAACTCTGACAACATATCGTTGGACCGCTGTTATACTTAAGACTACGAACGCCTGATTTTGCTACGTTATAGCAGGTAACTGCAAGCTTTTTGGACTAATCCGGCCGATTCGGCACACCCCAGTTAAGCTTGGTTCGCAATATATCAAAGTAGCTCTTATCCTCTGATATCACAAATCTAACGGCCTGTTTAGCTTGGCTAACTTTAACCTTATCGCCTGGCTGTAAACTCTCAGATACCTGGCCGTCTACTGTAACCAGGACCTCGTCGTGGAATTTAGGGAGCTCAAGCTCGATTCGCGCTGAACCTGGCAAAATTAATGGGCGATTAGTTAGCGAGTGCGGGCACACCGGAGTAACCAGGATCACACTAAGGGACGGGTGCGCGATCGATCCACCAGCGGCTAATGAATAAGCTGTCGAGCCAGTTGGGGTGGCGAAGATGATTCCATCCGCGCGGATCCGCGCCACATCTTGACCGTTTACCCCAAGATCTAGCTCAGGCAAAGGAGCTCGGGCACCCTTCTGAACAACGATATCGTTAACTGCCTGCGACTCAAAAACGTTCTTGCCGTCTCGTTCAACTACCACATGAAGCAGCACCCGCTCAGCGCAGCTAACTTTTCCAGCTAGGGCGTCCTCTAAGGATTTCATTAATTCATCTGGTCGAACCTCGGTTAAGAACCCGAGGTTGCCGAAATTAACCCCAACAAAAACCGGACTAGAACCTCGCACATAGCGCGCCACTCCGATAAGCGTCCCATCACCTCCCAATGTCACGATCGGATCTGCCCGCTCAACTAACTCCTTAGCTGAGAACCCCGGCTCTGTAAGCTGCAGAATGTGTGCGGTCTGCTTCTCTGTGTCTACCGGTATATTGCGCGCGGAGCACCAGGCTAAGACCTGCCCTGCACAGTCAACGATCTTCTGATTTCCCGGCCTGATTACTAAACCGACTCTCTTAGTCATCTACTTACTTCCCCTTTTGAATCGACATCACCGGACTTCTTATTAATATCGCTCAATACCGCGCCCAAACGTTGGTCAGCCACCTCTTGCGACCGATATTCACGTCCCGCTACCGCAGCTACGACCCGACCCGGACCAGAAACCAGTGAATCGTAAGTACTCGACCACTTCTTACCATCTTCCTCTGGTAAGAGCGAAGCTACGGTGACTGGCTCGTATCCACTTAATGAAAGGACCGCGTTGCCGACAAGATAAAGCGCATAGGGTGGAAAAACCACCGCGGTTCCAACATTTAAGGCCGCGTCTCCGAGACCTGATCCGTAGGCAAAATTTCCGCCCACAGTCGAGAGCACCTCTTTAGCCTGATCAGAGCTCATCGGTTTCCCAACCACATCTAGCCCTGATGGTTTATCTTTTGGACGCTCATGAACCACTCCACAGCCAATCAAACCTGGTAGGATAATTACGATAACAGATAACGGGCGAAGCAAATTTCGCAGAGGCGATATAAACAGCAATCCAATCATAAATAGCGCTGCACCGATTACCTGCGCCTCGCTAAACCCACCAAGCACATCCGGATTGATACGAAAGATCTCCACCACTATCCGCTCTATCGAGATAAGCGCTAGATACAAACCAAACCGCTGAAGTGGTTTCACCAATATCGTGTCGCTCCGCTCAACAAGGAGAAGGATCCAAACGATCACTAAAGAGATCGCCGACTCAAATAGCGGCGTGGGATAAACTCTTATTCCTGGTGGTGTTGGAACAACTCCTGTCGAATACGACATCCCCCAGAAGCCCGAGCTAAGTGAGCCGTAGTCCCCATCACCTGAAAGCTGACACCCTAGGCGCCCCACAGCATAGCCCAAGGCCAATGCTGGTCCAGCAGCATCACAAAAACGCGCTATGCTTGTCCCATCACGACGAGCCATCAAAGAGAGAAAGATCGCGGCAATTATAAAACCGCCATAGAAAGTGAATCCAGCGCTGGCGAAAAGCGCACCGATTAGATCATGCCGCAGCTCACTCCAATTCTCTCCGATATGCCAGAGACGCGCGCCGAGCAGACCCGAGATCCCCGCTGCTGTTACATAGCGTTCAGCCAAACGTGGGTCGATCCCGTAACGTGCAAAGCTAAGAGCTAATCGTGCTGCTCCAACAAATAGCGCTAACGCCACCATCAATCCGAAGCTGCGAATCGGAAGTGGGCCTAATTCAATTACATTCGGAATCATGCCCCTACTTTAAGAGGCCACGGAAGACTTGCAAAGCTTTAATCTGCGTCCATTCACGAGGGCCTATTATTTTTGTCACGGGGGTGCCATCCTCTGGGTCCTCTATCAGCAGAACCTTGTGCTCGGCATCGAGAACAAACGACTCGGGAAATCCTTTTAGCTCGAAATTGCGCTTACTCTTTCCTTCCTCATCGATCAGCACCGGATAGGTAATGCCATATTCACGCACCGCCTCCCTGATATTATTCACGGTATCATCAACCGCGACGCCGACTATCGTGAAGCCCTGTTCGCGAAGAGATTCATAAAGGCGCTGTAAGGCAGGAAGCTCTGCCATACACGGACCGCACCAGGTGGCCCAGAAGTTAACTAGAACGATCTTTCCCTTGACCTGGTGCAATGAGAGTTTATTACCTGATAGATCTATCCCCACCACGTCTGGAGAGATCTCGCCAGGATAGATGCCGCGCCTTGAATCAGAGCAGCCAGAAAAGACAAGCGCCGCTGCTACCACGACGAGTAGCAACGGCGCTAAGTAACGCAGCGTCTTCACGAAGAGCGCGACTAAACCTTTGCTGAAGCTGACGGGATCTTCCCGTACTTCTTCTTAAAGCGGTCTACACGTCCCTCAGTATCGAGGAGCTTCTGCTGACCAGTGTAGAAAGGGTGGCACTTTGAGCACACACCTACGCGGATCTCTGGAAGAGTAGCGCCTGTCGAGAATGTGCTGCCGCAACCGCCGCAATACACCGTAGCATCGTAATAAGTTGGATGAATATTATCTTTCATAGCGGTCGGAGGGTACTTTAGCGGTGGGGTAGATGTCAAGCGTATGGCGGCCAACGCTCCAAAAAATCCGGCGAGTAGTTGCAGTTAAATTAAGCCGCCTGTCGCCCGATCTTCCAACGATTATAGAAACTTGAAAGAGCTCCAGGATAGGCCTGTTCAACCTGGTCTATTACCATGCCGAGAACTAATTGCTGATCCTCATCTAACGTGCCAGGGTTAGGCAGCTGCGCCACGATCGCCATCGCGATCTCCTGCTCATGAATTAAAAAACGTGCTGATTCGGAGAACTTGTTAGCGATCTGTAAAATGTTAAAGGCTACATAGTGTTCGATGGCTAAATGAAATGATGTAGCTAACTCACGGATAATCCTGTGAATTACCTGTGCTGATATCTCGCCGGGATAATTAGCTAATCCAAATAGCCACCCTTCGATCTCGATCTCAAACACTTCGTCGTATCGGTCTTTAACGGGTATCATAGCGCTCTTCAAATCCTTCTAGTCGATCTTCCGTAGAATGTCCGCCGGGTCAAAATCTACAATCGGAATCCCAAAAAAGGGACTGCTGATAGATCGGGGAACTGCAGGCAATTGCTTCACCTCTTCTTCCATTTTTGACTGGTCCTTGGCCCGCTCGATTAACACAAACGCTATGTAACCAGCAGCAATCGTTCGAATATCCTCAAATATCTTGGTCACCGCTTCGGGAGATAGAGAATCTGGCAATCTAGACAGAAGCTGCAGTTTATCAAACTGCGTGGCCTCGCTCTTAATCAGCATAATCCGAATATCGTCGAACTCATCTGGCTCCAAGCCAAGACGCTTTAGATCGGTTTGCAGAAGTTGTGATAGAAGCCAAACCCAAGATGGCTGACTCCTCTCAAGCTCCGGATTTCGTATCTTAGGCGCCTGCTGCGTTTGCTTTATGGCGGGTATTCGAGGGATGGGCTTACCCGACGACTCAACCTGAGCACCTCCCTTCATGGCCGTAGCACCTAACGGCCCCTCTCCTACTACTCCAGGCGCTCTTGGTGGTCCACCACGGGCACCCTGAGAACCTCCGATTCCACTAGTTCGTGGAGCCAACTTGATCTCCTGTGAATCTCTACTATTCGGAACCGCTCGATTACCCTTAGCGATCAAAAGCTCCCCTCGTTTAGCTGGGTCGATCTGTTCACCCAGCTCATCGTAGAGCTGCGCAAGCCTGTCGTTGATTAACTTTCCAAGCCGCGACTTAGGAGGCGCGATAACACGCATAGCGAGCAAACGCTGCTGCGTTTGGATATGCTGCATGTCATCCCGTTCTTCGTGACGCGCATGTTCGATGGCTTTGGCGACCATGAGAACCTTTTAAAAGCTTGTGCCGGATCTGTGTCCTACCCCCTCATATCCGGACTTTGCGCGATTCTGATTCCGATTTATCTGGCCTGAAGACAACTAAATAGTCCTATTCCGAACAGCAAAGGCAGCTAACTTACTGAAAACACGAGGGGTGTCTGATTAGCGTATCTCGGCGATCAGGTCGGTGAGCACCCTTGAAAGATCCCGCCCCGCACCGAAGCCCCTCTCTGCCATTAAGCTGACTAGCCTGCGCGCCTCTAATAGCTCTTTTTCATTGGCGTCCCCGATCAAGTGCTCCAGGTCAAGGAGATCCTGCCTGCGCCTTTTGTTACCCGAAGAGAGGACCTTCATAGCTATTAGGCCCGGAATATTCGCTGTCGGAACGGTCACTCCCGGGAGTAACTCGATCTCCGATGCGGCCTGGACAACTTCGCTCTCAATTCCACAAGCGCAGAAGAGTAGGTCTAGGTAAATCCCCGGGAATTCCGCGCTTAGCATCCTCACCGTACTAATAACGCCGGTCTCCTTCCTCTGCATCAATTCAACAGGTGCGAAACCGATTTCGCGCAGATCCCTAATGCAGGTTTCGGCTTCTGCCTCTGACTCTAGAGCCACAACCAGATCAACATCTTTGGTAGCTCGCTCTATCGTGCGAAATGATACCGCCAATCCTCCGGCCAAACAAAACGGCGCTTTGCGGTGTTTAAACCACTCAACAGTTCTAGTAATAGCTCCAGATAAAGCACTAGCACTCACTTAAGAAACCTCGCCACATCACCAATAACCCCATCCGAATCGCCATGCTCGGCTCCAGGTCTCTCCATGTACCAACGCATAACCTCCTCCGATATCTCCTCCTCGGTGATATCGGGCCTTCGTTGTTTAAGCTTATGTATGAATCCACGCTCCACAATACGCATCAGGTCGATAAAAACATTCAACTTAGCTGAGTTACTATTATTGTCGTTCATAACTTAAAAATGTCCGATCGGCTTAATCAATGAATCACCTCCACACTTCACCGAAATCCGCACCACACAAAATCGGTCAACCTCAGAGTTATCTCCCAGATAACTTATATTAAAACAATTTCTATACGGCTCTACCAGATCATTAAGCAAAGCTCGCTTCCCCGCTCCGACTTCAACCAACAGCACTCCCCGCTTGCTAAGCAGAGGTAGGGCCAAACTCAAGATTCTCTTAGTATCAGCTAGTCCACGCTCATCAGAAAAAAGCGCCGATCTGGGCTCAAAAGACAGCTCTACTGGAGTGACCTCACAAGGGTCGATATAGGGAGGATTGGCTACTATCAGATCGTAGCTCGCCTTTAGCGGCAGATTCTCGTCGTACCATGAGCCGTGAATGAAATTTATCTGTTTCCCTACACCGTGACGCTCCGCGTTTCGCTTAGCTACATCAATTGCTTGAGCGCTAGCATCAAGCGCATCGCACTCAATCATCTTAAACTTTTGTTTCCGCGACTCACTCACAATCGATACTGCGATACACCCTGAGCCAGTTCCTAAATCCAAAACCGTGATCGTCTCTGTTCTCGGTACTCCAGCGAGCGACTTCAAAGCCTCCTCAACAACCAACTCGGTTTCGGGTCTCGGCACGAGTACGTTTGGATTAACCTCAAAAGCTAACCCCCAAAACTCTCGCTCGTTAATGATATAGGCTACCGGCTCTCCATGCTGTCGGCGCTCAATAAACTGGCGGAAGCGCTGACATACAGACGCCTGGCACGGATCCCTTAACGCTATGATCAACCCGCTACGCGAAACTCCAAGCGCGGCCATTAACAGCACCTCGCTATCTAAACGTGAGGATGACGATGTCGGATCTAGCGCCAATTGACCCTCTTTCAGAAGGTCTCCTACAGAGATAAGCGCCTCTTTGGCATCTCCATTACTGGACGGCGGTTTCACCACGAAGCGCCTCGGCTTGATAGTAAGCCACTACAGGATCAATCAACTGATCTAAATCTCCCGCTAATACCCCAGGGATATCGCTGACTGAGATCTTTATTCGGTGATCAGTTATTCGGGACTGTGGAAAATTGTAAGTGCGGATCTTCTCAGAGCGATCTCCAGTTCCCACCTGACTTCTTCGCTCATCACGTCGCTCGGCCTCAGCGGCTTCTAGCTTGGCCTCATAGATCCTGGCTCGCAGAACGCGCATCGCTTTCTCTTTATTCTTGTGCTGCGATTTCTCATCCTGCATCGCTACAACAACACCGGTTGGCAGGTGAGTTATGCGAACCGCAGAGTCGGTGGTATTAACTGACTGACCACCCGGACCTCCTGAACGGTAAACGTCTATCCTTAGATCCTTTTCATGGATCTCGACTTCAACTTCTTCAGCCTCAGGCATAACAGCTACGGTAACGGTAGATGTGTGAATGCGCCCCGCTCCCTCTGTTTCAGGAACACGCTGCACTCTATGAACTCCTCTCTCAAACTTCAAACGACTAAACGCGCCATCTCCGGTAATCATGGCGATCACCTCTTTTAAGCCTTTGGGACCGGCGTCGCTGTAGCTCATCGTCTCTACTTTCCAGCCACGGGACTCAGCATAGCGCGAGTACATCCTAAATAGCTCATAAGCGAAGATCCCCGCCTCATCGCCACCCGCACCCGCGCGGATCTCAAGGATTACGTTCTTCTCGTCATTTGGATCTTTTGGCAACAAGAGGATCTTTAACTTACCTTCAAGGTCCTCCACTACCGCCTGCAATACCTTGGCCTCTTCCTGGGCCATTTCACGAATATCAGCGTCATTACTTGACGCGATCAATTCCTGACTTCCAGCCAACTCCTCTTTAGCCTTTGAAAACATACGAAAGGTCTCTACAAGAGGCGTCAGAGACTTGTACTCCTTTGAATACTTCTGAAACACATCGCGATTAGCGATAATCTCCGCCTTTGATAACTGTTGCGAGAGCTGCTCGTAGCGCTCCTCTACCTCTTTTAATCTATCCCACATAATTAACTTCTCGTTACAACTTTAAAGATCCAAAATAGCGCTATGAATATCAGCACGCAGTGGCGCGAAACGCTTTGACAGCTCTCCTGAAAAACCTGCGTTGCTTAAGAACACAACCACTAGCTCTCTACGAGGATCAACATATACTGAGCATCCAGTATCACCACACGCGACGAAAGCATCCGGCGCGTCAACCGGATCAACAAAGCCCAATTCCTTGCTAGGTTTATCGAATCCTAGCTTGCGCTCGGACTTCGGCGCTATCCCCTCGCTCGACAAGAACGCGCGTGTAGCCTCAGCAGAGAAGAGATCTGACTTGCCCTGATAGCCTTTCAAGATCTCCGCGGCCCAAATATGCAAATCAGATATAGTGCCGAACAATCCGTTGTGCCCCGAAACTCCCCCCATCACCCAGGCGTTCTCGTCCCACACCTCTCCCGCGATTAAACGCCCACGACGAGGGCACCTCCCAGATGGCGCGAAGCGCTCAACTACTGGCTCTAAGCCACGCCTTCTTAAAATAGTTAGATCGATAAAGTTCAACGCGGCTACCTTTAGCGGCGCGGCGATATATCGTGAATAAGCTTTATCGAGAGGGAGCCCTGTGATAATCTCGCAGATCTCCCCCAGAACGATAAAATTAGCGTCGCTCTCAAGCTCCTTAGCTCCTGGCTCAAACTTTAGAGGCAGGTTGTGAAAATGCGTATACGCGTACTGTTTTGCCCCGCTGCTAGAGAGGATACCAGGGCGAGGCCCCGCATTGGCTTTGACCAATTCGTCATAAACTGAAAGCCCACTTGGAAATCCAGCCGAGTGTGAAAGCAAGTGCGCGAGGGTCATAGAGGATTTCGAACCAACTCCAAGGGCTTGCAAGAAACGTGAAGCGCGATCGGTTACTGAGATCTTACCCGCTGACACCAAGCGCATCATTAAAGTAGCTGGGCAGATCGCCTGAGTTAGCTGACCTAAGTCAAAAACAGTCGAGAAAGAGATCGGCTCATTTGCTACTTTAAGTTCGCGCGCCTCATCACTCAGGAGCTTGTTGCCAACTGCGCAAGCCGCCACGACCTCCGAACCTTTCGAGGCCAGAACTACCCCTCCGGGCAGGGTCCCCTCGCCTACAGCCTCCTCTAAAAGATTGGCAATGACCGCTGATACCCCAGAGTAACGAGAGCTCGCTGCTCCCCCTATGGAGTCAGATATCGGATTTGTAAGCTCTATAGCTCCTGGTACGGCATCAGAGACGGATGACACTGGCTAACTCCTGAAAAATAGGACACTTGAGGAAGTAAAGCACCTCGCTCCCCTAAGGCCGTGAAGTATAAACAACTTTGAGGAGAAAGGTCCACGGTAACTACGCAGCTAATGCCGCGACGATCTTAAAATCCGGTTTTTAGCTGCCTCATCTTTTATTTTCCCTCCCCCCTTGAAAACACCCCCAGGGATGCGCATAAACAGGTCGCGCTTCGAGTTAGGGGTTCGGATCAAGGCCAAAAGCTTTTAGGGGTAGACCCTTTAGGGTATGCTCCTGCGAACGACCTAACCGGATGGGGTAACATCTCCTCGTTTTGAGGGGCGACCTCACCGAATGGCGTCACACAAAGAGTACGTTAAGGTGTCTAGGAGATGCCACTGGTGGCATCCCTTCCTTTTCTACACATCGGAGGTAATAGAGGCAATGAGCAGCAAGAAGAATAAGATTCGGCCGTTACAGGACCGCATCATCGTAGAGCGTTTAGCTCCAGAAGAGAAATCAAGTGGCGGAATTATCCTCCCTGACAACGCCCAAGAGCGTCCACAGAGAGGCCGTGTTATCGCCGTTGGTAAAGGTAAGGTTCGCGAGGACGGTACCGTTACCCCAGTAGATGTTAAAGAGGGTGACGAGATCCTCTTTGGCAAGTACAGCGGAACAGAGGTTAAGGTTGAAGGCGCTGAGCTTTTAATCATGCGCGAGGATGATGTTCTCGGCGTGGTGTTGTAATTTTTAACCATTAAAAGGGAAAACGTATGTCAAAGGTATTAGAGTTTGGCTTCGAAGCTCGTGAGGAGATCCTCAAGGGCGTGAAGAAGTTGGCTGACGCTGTTCGCGTCACCATGGGTCCTAAGGGCCGTGTTGTTGTAATCAAGAAGAGCTTCGGCGCTCCGACCGTAACTAAGGACGGAGTTACTGTAGCTAAAGAGATCGAGCTCGATGGTTTCGAGGATATGGGCGCTCAGATGGTTAAGGAAGTTGCTTCCAAGACCTCTGATATCGCTGGAGACGGAACCACAACTGCTACAGTTCTCGCTGATGCTATTTACCGCGAGGGTCTAAAGCTTGTCGCTGCTGGACACGATCCAATGTCACTTAAGCGTGGTATCGACGCTGCTGTTAAGACAGCCGTTGAGACACTTAAGGGCATGAGCCGCGCTACTAAGGGCAAGGATGAGATAGCTCAGGTTGGAACGATCTCAGCTAACTCGGACACCGAGATCGGCGGCATCATCGCTGAGGCGATGGAGCAGGTTGGTAAAGAGGGAGTTATCACAGTTGAGGAGGCTAAGGGCCTTGATACTACCCTTGAGGTTGTTGAGGGTATGCAGTTCGACCGTGGTTACCTCTCTCCTTACTTCGTAACGAACACAGAGAGAATGGAAGCTGAGTTGGATAATGTTCTAATTCTCATCCACGAGAAGAAGATCTCAAGCATGAAGGACCTCCTTCCAGTGCTAGAGCAGGTAGCTAAGGCTGGTAAGCCGCTACTTATCATCGCTGAGGAAGTTGAGGGTGAGGCTCTCGCTACTCTCGTGGTGAACAAGATCCGTGGAACACTAAACGTATGTGCTGTTAAGGCCCCTGGCTTCGGCGATCGTCGCAAGGCGATGCTTGAGGATATCGCTATCCTCACCGGCGGCGAGTGCATCACCGAGGATCTCGGATTGAAGCTTGAGAACATCACGCTTCAGCACCTTGGTAAGGCTAAGCGCATCGTTGTTGACAAGGACAACACTACAGTAATCGATGGCAAGGGTTCAGATGCTCAGATCAAGGGTCGTGTAGCTCAGATGCGCGCGCAGATCGAGAACACTACCTCTGACTACGATCGTGAGAAGCTCCAAGAGCGTCTCGCTAAGCTCGTAGGCGGTGTAGCGGTTATCCATGTTGGAGCTGCTACTGAGGTTGAGATGAAGGAGAAGAAGGCTCGTGTAGAGGATGCTCTTCACGCGACTCGCGCTGCTGTAGAGGAAGGTATCGTTCCTGGTGGTGGAGTAGCCCTAATCCGTACGATCGAGAAGCTCGACGCGTTGAAGCTCTCAGATGAGGCTCAGTCGTTCGGTGTTAAGATCGTTCGTCAGGCTCTTGAGGCCCCTCTCCGTCAGATCGCTACTAACGCCGGCGCTGAGCCAGCGGTAGTAATCGAGAAGGTTCGTAGCAACAAGGGTAACTTCGGTTACAATGCCGCGACCGACGAGTACGAGGATATGGTTAAGGCCGGAATCATCGACCCAACCAAGGTAGTTCGCACTGCTCTGCAGAACGCGG
The DNA here is from genome assembly GCA_044356215.1 of Bdellovibrionota bacterium. Taxonomy (GTDB): domain Bacteria; phylum Bdellovibrionota_C; class UBA2361; order UBA2361; family OMII01; genus OMII01. The sequence continues at coordinate 30,007 of JBIKWQ010000034.1, forward strand.
CTTCCGTAGCTGGTTTGATGCTCACCACTGAGGCTCTCATCGCCGATAAGCCAAAGGAGGAGTCATCTGCTCCAGCCGGCGGCATGGGCGGAATGGGTGGAATGGGCGGAATGGGCGGAATGATGTAATCGCTCATTAAAGCTTATTAAGCTTTAGGAAAGCCGGCAAAGGCCCTCCGCGAAAGCGGGGGGCCTTTTTTTTAGTGCCGTAGAGCCGACACTATCACCATTCCAAGATACACCCCCACGATGCCAGCGACACCGGCAGCAGTTGAAGGAGCAGGGAGAGGAAACTTTAATAAAGTAAACACGGCTCCAAAAACCGATCCTGTAACTAAACTCAATATTAAATCCTTCATTTTAGCTCCGCGAGAAATTTATCTATCTGCGCATCTTTTGTTGCCCAAGAGGTAACGAGTCTGATTACAACTGAAAGAGATGCCGCTCGGCACGTTTAGTTGCGGCATCTTCGCCGTACCCCGCCTCCTGGGTCGCAGGCGCTTCACTGAGAGCTTTTAACCTAAAAACGGCAGTTAAGGAGGACCAAAATGGTGCAGCTGGTTAAAGGCACAAGAGATTTTGAAATTTTCGGCGCGCAACCCTGGCACAGTCAGGGTGAGCACCGAAAATTCAAAAGCCGCAGTGATTTTAGCCAGATGCGCCGTTTTGGGACCCGCAACGTTTTTAGGTTTACCACTTCTGGATGCGCGATCTCTGAATAATCATTCTTAAAGGAGTAGTGCATGTCATAAGACTAGGATATGAGATTAGGCGTAGGCAATCGATATATGTGTGATAGTGGGATTATATGTTTAAGGAATCGATATTAGGCCCTTGGGAACTGGTAAGCTGCGTTGGCGAGAGCCGCGAGGGCGACTCTTTCCTCCCCTACGGCGAGCAGCCCGTTGGAAAATTAATATATACAGAGGGTGGACATCTCGCCGTGGTCTTGATGAATTCAGCACGCTCTCCCTTCGCTTCTGAAGACATCTCCAAGGCCACGATTGAAGAAGCTGCAGCCGCATTTAACACCTTCGATGCGTATGCCGGACGATGGAACTTAGATCCGGATACTGGGAGAATCGAGCACACGATCGAATGTGGAAGGATGCCTAACTGGGTTGGAAAGACGCATACAAGATTCAGTAGTGTCCAAGACGAAGAGCTAACTCTTTCTACAGAGGAGTTCTCAATGGCCGGCAAGATGTGGCAAGTGCATGTACGGTGGCGCAGGGCTAGTAATTGGCGGTATTGAGAGCATCGGTCGCTCAGGCTAGAATACACTAATGAGCGCATCAATAACTGGCCTAACTTGGGCAATCATCTCAGCTCTCTGTCTTGGGATCGGGACCTTCTTTTATAAAATAAGCGGCAAGTACCTAAGCCCAGCTAATACTACCTTCTTCTACTATCTCTTTAGCCTGATCCTGGCTTTCTTTGTTTGGATATCAACTCCTGATCGTGGGGAGATAAATCGCTCTAGCCTCGTGTGGCCCGCGCTTATGGCGCTCTTTCTCTGCGCTAATGTGTGGACATTTAGTTACGCCACCCGCGCGATCGATATGTCAGCTGCTTCGACCGTTCGCGGCCTCTCATTTATTCCGACTGTTTTGCTATCGATGGCGATATTTAATGAACGGCCTAGTATTAAGAGCTTTATAGCGATGTTCCTGGTCGCTGTAGCGGTATTATTACTGGGCTGGGATGCTTCGGAGAGGCCGGGAGCTGAGGAGTAAAGAAGCCATGACCTCACGGCCAGTGGATGACTTATCGAGCGATCCTTGGCGGTAAGTTTCCGGAGAGCTGGAGGGTGTGGGGGGTGTGAAGGGAGGCTTTGCTTAACCGCGGCGCTACTTAGGCTCTACACGACGGAGGTCTTTGATTTTATCGAAGTCTCGATCGAAGCTAAAAAACAATCATCCTCTACTCCTCAAGCCTCCCCAGCAATGACTCCCTAGGGAAGGCCGGCAAAACCTCTCCCTACTGCGAAAGCGGATCTTGAGCTGCTCTTCGAGTTTTCGAGATGGGAAAAAATCCTCAATGTATCACAGGGGATACACTTGCGGTTTTTTCCCATCTCGAAAATCGAATATCAACTCAACCTC
>JBIKWQ010000035.1:0-31800 GCA_044356215.1 Bdellovibrionota bacterium
GCCGCCGCGGAGCTTAAGAAGAAAGGAAATGTTGATGAGGCACAGAAACAGCAAGAGGCCCAAGGTCCTAAGCCTGGCAGCACAGAGGAGGTAACAGGACTTCTGGCTCTTGATACTCTTGAGCTCGAAGTTGGATTTGAATTGGTGCAGATTGTTGAGGGTGGAGATCTAGTTGAGCGTATCCGTTCAATCAGGCGACAGTTCGCGATCGATTACGGATTTATAGTTCCGCCCATTCATATCCGGGATAACGTGCGCATTAAGTCGACTGAATACCGCTTCCTATTGAGGGGTAGCGTTGTTGGCTCGGGAACCCTGAAACCTTATCATCTCCTGGCGATGGATCCAGGGAATGTTGCGACACCGGTAAGTGGGCAGCAAACTAAGGAGCCCGCTTTCGGTCTAGATGCTCTTTGGATCGCTGAATCCGATAAGGAGCGCGCTCAGATAGCTGGATATACAGTTGTTGATCTTTCTACAGTCATAACGACTCACATCACAGAGCTTGTACGAGCGAACATGCATGAGCTGTTAGGGCGCCAAGAGGTTCAACACCTAATTGACAACCTAGCTAAGGTTGCGCCGAAAGTTGTCGAGGAATTGATTCCTAATGTTATGGGCGTCGGCGCGATTCAGCAGGTATTAGCGCATCTACTCCGGGAGCAGGTTAGCATTCGTGACCTACGCTCGGTGCTTGAGGTGTTAGCCGATTGGGCGCCCACAGTCAAAAGTCCTGAAAGATTAGCGGAATTTGTTCGTCGAAAATTCGCTCGTGTTATTACCAGCAAGTTTATCTCTCCTGATGGCGTATTACCACTTGTAAGCCTTACTCCGACAGTTGAGCGCATGTTAAACGACGCGTTGCAGCAGACGGATGAAGGTTCGTTTTTGGCGCTTGAGCCTGGAAACGCGCAGGTACTGATCAATAAATTAGCTCGAGCCGCGGAGAAGTTTGGGGAGCTAGGGCAGACACCCTTGCTACTTGCCCCGGGTCATTTAAGACCGGCGGTGTTCAATTTCGTCGATCGGTTCGCTCCCGGTTACGCGGTTTTATCTCATTACGAAATAGCTCCTAACACAAAGGTTCAGTCCTTAGGAGTGCTGAATATTGGTGAGTAGAACGAAAGATTTTCAGGTAGTTAAGCAGTTGGGTTGTTTCAAAGGGCGTAATCAACCGAGTGATTTCGAAGGTAGTCTAAAAGGATCTTGTAATAATTGAGTCCAAGCAGTGTACAGGTGAATCATAACAAGGACCCCAAGTTGAAGCGGTAAAAGTGGGTCGGTTTTAGTGGGTTTTTAGAGTGGAAAAATTGAGAACAGGCGGATCATCGCGGGATGTAACTAGAGTCATCAGCTTCACCAGCGGTAAGGGTGGAGTTGGAAAGACACACACAGTCGTTAATACGGCAATCGCTCTAGCTTCAAAAGGATACTCGGTTCTCGTGCTTGACGCGGATCTCGGTCTGGCGAACGTCGATGTTCTACTCGGGGTTTCACCACGAGGAACTCTATATGATGTACTTAGAGGAAAGTGCTCATTAGACGATATCCTTATTCAGGGGCCAGGAGGAATAGTTGTTATTCCAGCCGCGAGTGGTATTGAGGACGCCTTAAACCTATCAGCCGCTGACAAGATGTTACTTCTATCCGAGGTTGAGAGGATAGCGCATCACTATGATTTCCTACTTATCGATACACCGGCTGGAATAGGCTCGGATGTAATGTATTTCAACAGCGCGGCGAGCGAGGTGGTTTGCGTTATCAACGGCGAGCCTACATCCTTAACTGATTCTTACGCCCTGATGAAAGTTCTTAATTCCTCCTACGGGGAGAAATCGTTTTGGGTAGTTGTTAATGACGTGGCAAGTGAAACCGAGGCGCAGGTCGCTTACAACAGCTTAACAAACGCGGTACAGAGATTTTTGCAGATCGAGACGAAGCTACTTGGGTGGGTGCAAAGCGACGCGACTGTCAGACAGAGTGTAATGGATCGCACTCCGATCGCCTTCTCGTATCCATCAAGCCGCGCCGCTTTACGGATTGCGGATATCGCCAGCAATTTAGCGAGTAGTAAACCAGATAATAGGATCAAGGGTGGTTTGCAGTTTTTCTTCCAGCAACTTTTAGGCGTACCGGCTTATGTCGAAGAAGCCAACTGGTAAGAATAAAGTCCTTGGGGCTCCGCGGTATAGGTTCCTCAAGGTGTTGTGCGCGACGACCATATTAGTCGCATGTAGTGTGGTTTGTTTCGGTGGTATCGATAGCGGAGCGAGAACGGCGAGCATTCTATATCGTTGCTTGATCGTCACCGCGATTATCGGCATCACATTTGGATTCGTGATTAAAGCTGTAGCTAGCTACGAGGAGACTCACAGTGGTTAAACCAAAAAGATCAGCGGTGGAAGCCTACAGACAGATCGACGCCTACGAAAAAGAGGATCTTATTCGTAGCTATCTACCACTTGTGAAAAAGGTGGTTCATCGCCTTTCCGGTAGACTGCCAAAGGACATCGACCTTCAGGAGATGCTTAACTCGGGAATTATCGGTCTCGTGGACGCCCTGGAGAAGTACGACCCGAAACATGAAACTAATTTCAGCACATACGCTCAATTTAGAATTAGGGGCGCTATTCTCGACAGCTTCCGCACGCAGGACTGGTTGCCTCGCTCACTCCGATTTAAATCCCATAAGATTGAGATGGCGTACCACCGTATCGAGCAGAGGCTGGGAAGGCCAGCATCTGATGAGGAGGTGGCTTACGAGCTTGGGATTTCGATTGAGGAGCTGCAGCAGTTGCTCGGCGAGGTTGGTAGTATAGTGATGCTGAGCTTCGAGGAGCTGGGCTTCGGGCACGGAGAGGAGCGTTTCCACGCTGAGGATTGGTTGGCTAGTAAAGGTCAAGATCCTCTCCATCGATTGCTAGGTCACGAAAAGGTTGATCTGATAGCGCGATCGCTTGATAGATTACCAGAGAAAGAGCGGCTGGTAACTAGCCTCTATTTTTATGAGGAGTTGAACCTAAAAGAGATCGGAGAGATTCTTGGGGTAACAGAGTCGCGTGCCTCACAGATTAGATCTCGAGCGCTGATTCGCTTAAAGAACTACCTCAGGAAAGCCGCAGAGCAGGCTTAATCAGACGAAGCAAAATACCTCTATCGCGCTGTTTTGGTAACAGCGGCGCGCTCCCCCTGTTACCGAGCAAAAGCTGCTGCATAATTTGCTGAGTAGTTGCCTCGGTTCTTTACTTCACTTTCTTTGACTGCCGCAGCGTAACGCACAGAAGGGTTGAGAAAACCACGGTAACTACCAGAAACCCAGTACCCTGTAATCTGGGTAAAGCCCCTGAGAACACTCCTTTGATTGTGAACAGAAAATCTAATACTTGAGAGGCGAGTAGGGTGATAATCACGCCATGATTGTCGGCAGGCGCGCGTGAGGCGACCCACGAGCCGATCGCTAAGGCTGTCAGGTAAACCCCAAGTACCCCAAATACCAGCGATAACTCTGGCGTAGTGACGGTTGCTAGTCCTGAGGCCCATATCCAAGATGTTGGGAAGAAAATAGCGGAAAGCCCGCAGAATAGCAGATACACAGAAAACAGCGTCAGAATTGAGCGGGAGAGGTCTGTTTTAGAATCGTTCATATGAGGTTTGCCAAATTGTGATTAATCCAGTTAAGAGGGTTAACGATAATTAAGCAGATAGCAATAGAAAAATGAGACGGACCCAAGAGGACGCTTCTTTCTGCTGAGTGTTTACAGTCGCTATTCTAGTAACAAAGCGTCCGAGAGAGCCTTCTTCAGCACATTGAAGACGCCCATCGTCTCATCTGAGGGTGGAACTTGATTCTTCTGCGCTGTTTCAAGATAGAGAACGCCGATCTTTTTTCTGCTACCTAGAGCGCTGTATATTCCAGCTACAGAAGCGTTCTCAACACCATCGCCGCTCTTAATGACCGGTTGAGCACTTGATAGAGCTGATACCGCCGGATCTCCGGGCTCAAGCGCGACATTGGTTATCTGTCTCATCTGCACTTTGCCTATCAGAGTCCGAGGTTTAAGAGACAATGAAGTAGGATCCACCACGAACACGCATCCGCCAGTGAATCCGGCCTCCGGAACAACGTCTTTTAACAGTCGTCCAACTATCGCTTTATTCACGGAATCATCTGACATCTCTGAATAGATATTCTTGAGAGCTTCCTTGACGCTTTCAGAGCAATACTTAAGATCGCGATCATCGATAGCTCGTGAGACGCGCTTAAATTTCTGTATCTGTTTAACAGGATCGAAAGAGGAGATATCCGAGAATGCTTCGGGGACGCTCTTCTGGTAGTTCTTGGAGCTTTCTACGGTCTTAGCGCGAATAATATCGATCGCGTTGTCTCCTAAGGTATCCTTAAGTATGTCTTGAGCTTTCTGCCAATTCTTCTCTACGGCAGGGTAGGTTTCCGGATTCTCAGCGCGAGCGAGAACCTCTCCCACCTCGCACAGCTCATCATAAGAGGCCCAGGTCGTGTCAGCTAATTCGGATTGCTCTGAATTTCCAGCGAGATCGGGTCTAAACAACCTGGTTCCGAGAAGAGCTGGGGTAAAACCGAGCTCCTTAGCTAGTTCATCATCCAGATTCTGCTCGGCGGTTAGAGAGTTCAGAACTTTTGTGTAAACAGATGGATAATTCCAAGCGATCAGATTTAGACCGATCTCGCGTATTACTCCGCGAGAAAATCCAAGCTCTGGGTCTAAATTTCTCTTTTCACTCAACACGGACGCGGTCGACGCGATTATCGCCGTCTCTCGCAAACGCTGCACCTGAAATGGTTCGCTCCAGTGAAGTGAGTGTATGTTGGGAATCTTCTGCTGCTCAGCCAATACCTCGCGAATGCCGGACGCACCACCCCATCTTATTAACTCGATCGGATTACCGATCTTACTTTTGCCGGCTTCGGAGAGTACTGCCTTCTGTGATAGCTCTTTGACTATAAATGTGAACAAAGCGAAGTCGCTTTTTAGCTCCTCAAGCAGAGCATCCATGTTATTATCGTAGGTCTTCTGTTCAAGGCCTTCGCGGACCCTTTTAAGAACATCGGGGTTCATCGGGAACCAGGGCTTGCTTACGTGCTGCAGTGCCCGGTCAATTCTGCGAGAGTTTGTATCTCCTTTAAAGCTTCCCATTTTTAGTCAAAACCTTTAAAAGTGGCCGCCGCGCGAATATCGCTCTTTAGCGCCCACGCACAGTATCAATTGAAAATCTTAATACCGTACCATCCCCTCGATCACAGATAAGGTCGGATGGAGAGCTGGTATTCTTAATATTTTGAGGCGTTTATTTTGAAAAGGACTCAAGGTTTTAGTGGTCCAAGGGCGCCACATGAGCTCCCTAGTCTCAGGTGATTATGATTATCTAATTATTTCCGGTAGTTGCAGGTTCTAATAGGGGAAGAATATCCTCGTTCTTGACCCTGGCGCCAGTTAAACGGCGGTTTGAAAGAGCGGGTGGCGAACTCGGCAAGATGTATGATTTCGCCTCCGCGTGTGCTCTGTGATAGTGAGCTGACATCACATCCCAGGTGAATCTTTCTGTTAATCGTTCAGCCCTGTTTCTTAGCGCGATTCGCTCTCTGCGACTCAGCTCACAGAACCTCAGCAAGAAAGAAGTCATCTGATCTATACATGCGTCTGTTGAGTTGCTAGATCGATTTAGCACAAGCACCCCGTTCTGTAGCGCGTCGGGAACATGGCGCGCTACATACGCTCCAAAACCGCTTAAATCGGTTGTCACAGTCGGTAATCCAAGGGCGAGACACTCAAGTGGCGTGTATCCCCACGGCTCATAATAGGAAGGGAAGACCCCCATGTGGCAACCCCGAACAAACTGTTCGTAGTCGAGGCTAAAAAGCGTATTTGATGAGACGAAATCAGGATGAAACACAACTTTCACCGGATCTTCTGGGCTATTAAGAAGTCCTCTGTGTCTTAGGTGGTTCATCACAGGATCACTCGCGTCATCCCAGAGATCGTGGGTAATTACCGGAGGCCACTGAGACGATTTACGCGCTAGGATAGAGCGTTTCAGTTTAAGCTGAACCTCATCAGGGAATATCTCCTCGTAAGATGGCAGCTTCCCACGCGCAGCGGCCGCCAAGATTCTCTGTCCCAAACCGCTCTCGATCTCGCGACAAGTAGTTTTTAGCTCTTCAAATTTTAGGTGATTTTGGAGTGAAGTAACATTGAGGTTCTTGGTTGCCGCTCTAGTGACGATAAAAGCCACGACAGTGGGAGGTTTTGGGGATCTCTTAAGTTGTTGGTTGAGGCGATATAGCCCCTCAATAAATAGATCCATTCCCTTGTTGCCGTACTCGTATCGACCACTAGTGAAGATATAAAGTGTACGGTCAAGATCAAACGAGTAGCTGGGGAAAAAGTGTCCCATGACGAATTCATGAATACGCTCCTTGTATCGTAGATGGAGATTCTGAAACTCATGCAGGGCAGTGAAATGGTGGGGATTTAATCCGTTAGGAAGGACGAAGTTTGGCTTTCTCCCGAGTAGCTGCTCTGACTCGCGCGCGGTTACCTCACTCACCGTTGTAAATACGTGGGCCGAGTGCGCCGCGGCTCTCTCTAGCGCGTATTTTGGCCAGATATTGTAGTGGCGTGCCATGGCATCGGCATCGAATGACGCGAGGTTATGATAAAAGTTAGGATCATTTGAGGCGATGTAACGACCTAGCAAAGTCGCGTGGGTAGTGAAAACAGTGGCAACAGGGAGATTCTTCTGTCGAATTCGTGGCAACGCCGACCCCGCCATCCACTCATGAAAATGAGCGATGATCTTCTTGTCAGTTAACGCGCTTGCCTCTAGTGATAAGACATTGAAAAGCTCGGCTACGCAGGAGCCAAAAGCGACGACAGCGTCTACTTCTCCATCACACCCATCGAGGGATATCCCGTTGTCTTTCCAGAGAAAGTATTTATCCTCAGCAAGATTGCTGTAGCGCGCCTTAAAGTCGATCAGGATCACTGATGGCTTGCCGGGTACTAACCATTTGCCGAAATGACAAGAGATACCTCGAGATGTCATCTGCTCGAGAGCTGAAGCTAGCTCGCTGGGTGCCGGAGATTCTTCAAATTCAAGAGAGCTTGTGTGTTGGTGGTATGGGCCAACAAGGAAGTAATTCTCGCCCCAACGCTCAGCCATAGTGGCTGCTTTGGTCTTCATCACAGTGTAGATGCCACCGATCTGGCTACAAACTTCCCAGGCGACCTCAAAGAGGAGTGAATCTTGATTGGGGGTAGGGGGCAACATGCGGTAAGTAGTTTACCTCAAATCGCGGTGGAAATCATTAGTGCAGTGGGTAGTAATCTTGCCCGCAGGGAGGTTAACACAATGAGGGGGGCATAACTGTGTCTCGTTTTGGATTGCTGGGACTTTTTTTACACAAAGAGAGGGGCGAGGGCAAGGTGGGGGCATAAGATGCATCGTTAGGATGCCTCCACCCCTCTTTGTTCTCCGCCGCCGGCCTAATTGTTTAAATCCCCAAAGCTCGATCTAGATAAAAGTCACTAAGTTGAAATTTCCGCAGCAGTTTCTTAACCGCGTCACTGCTGGCTGGGTTGGCTTGCCCGGTTTTGACAGCGGTGATCATCACATTCTTCGCGGTGTGCTCCAGCGAGACAAACTCAAACAACTTAGTTTGATAACCCAGGCTCTCTAAGGCTAGAACTCTAAGCGAGTCAGTGAGACTCTCAGCAAATCGCTCTTCTAAGATGCCGTGGCGCAAGATCGGTGTTAGATCCTCAGAAGCGCGCATCGAGCGACGCACATACTTGTGACAGCAAGGCGCAACACAGATGTAACGCGCGCCGGATTTAACCGCGCGAGCTATCGCGTCATCAGTCGCTGTATCGCAGGCGTGCAGAGCAACTACTAGGTCTACGTTGTTAAGTGGCGCAGTATCGATCGTTTCAGCGATAAAACTTAATTTGTCGTACTGAAGTTTGGTTGCCAATGCTCCGCCTATCCCGACTAACTCCTCTCTTTGTTCAACGCCAACTACCGAGCTGCTCTCGGATAAGCTTGAGAGATAATGGTGCAGGGCAAAGGTCAGATAGTTCTTACCAGATCCGAAATCAACCGCTGTGAAGCTACTTGCCGTCTTTACCAAGTCATGCGGGATGAGCGAGTCGATTACCTCTACAAATTTCTGGATCTGACGGAATTTATCGTGGCGGTCGCGCCGCACCGCACCATCCTGCGATGTAATGCCAAGTTCAAAAAGAAAAGGAGAATTAGCGGGCACTAGATAGTTCTTCTCGCGGTTGTGACCAGTAACAACTGGAGCCTCACTCGCCACCTCTTTACGTTTTAGCCTATATGTTCCTTTTTCTGTTACCTCAAAAGTAAGCGCTTGGTCGGCAGCTCTTAGGTACACAGATCTGAAGCAGCTAGGTATCAAATCATTCAGGGTCTTTAGGGCGTCGGAGTAATTTAAGTTTTTCCGTTCAACCTGGCGCCCATCGGAGTATTCAAAGCTTATCTGTTTCTCTCCGGCAGAGGTTAGATAGGAAGAGACGACGGCCCGCTTCCAACGATAGCCCGGAGCTGCGCGACTTAGAGTTGCCTTGCGAAAGGTATCAGCGTTGAGCGATTGGGTTAGGTTTTCTTCGAATATCTTTAGGTTGTCTTGTCCGGTCACGGTTTCGCCTTCCTCTAAACTGCCGTATCTGTTAGTTTCGCCAGGTCGCGACAGAGAGGCTTGTTGAGGATATCTGATGAATATCATGCGTGTAAAGCGGAAGTGCTTGGAGCTTATCTCGCGAATAGAGGAGCAGGGGGCATATTCGCACTTGGTGCTGCAACAGGCTTCTCAATCAGGAGGTCTATCTCCTGAGGAGTTCCCTGTTTTACTTCAACTGACCCGCGGAGTGCTTGAGCAGCGTGGGGTTTTGGAGTCTCATTTAAATCCGCTTCTACCTAAGGGGTTAAGCTCACTACCGATAGAGATTCAGCACATCCTTAGGTTAGGAGCGTATCAGATCCTCTTTCTTGACCGAGTAAAAAAACGTGATGTTGTATTTGAAGCCGTTGAGCTAGCCAAGGGGAGCAAATACCGCAGGCTTTCTAGCTTGGTAAACGCGGTGCTACGAAAGATTGGGTCTGAAGATAAAGCTCAAGTTCAAGAGGAACCTAAAGATTCAACGCTAAATTTCCCGGATTGGTTAATTAGTCGCTGGAGTGAGCAGTTCGGTGAAGAGGAGGTTGGCGAATTCTGCCGCGCAAGCGACGATGCGTTGCCGGTATACTGTCGTGTGAATACAGCCAGGATAACCGCGACCGGTCTTAAAGAGGTTTTAGCTAAAGATGGGTTTGAGAGTCAGATAAGCGAGTTTTCGCCGCATTCCCTTCGAGTGACAAGGATGCCCAGCAAGAAACGGATCACATCGCTCGACGCTTACAAGGATGGGCTATTCTTTATTCAGGATCTAAGCTCAACGATTGTGGCTGACATCGCTTCGTGGACTAAGCCAGCTTCAGTGAAAGATCTCTGCGCCGCGCCAGGAGGTAAAGCTTGCAGTATCGCGTTATCTATTGGTGACTCTGGTAGTAAGGTTATAGCCAGTGATCGTTCACCATCAAGAGTGGAGCTAATAAAGGATCTAATTAAGCGGCTTGGAATCTCGAATATTAAAGCAAGCGTGTCTGATTTAACTAAGGGTAAGAGAAGTGCCTTGGATCAAGCGGATTTAGTTTTGCTAGACGGTCCATGTTCCGGATTCGGGACAGTAGGAAGAAAAGTAGATGCTCGTTGGACAACCAAAGAGGACGACCTTACTGGTCTAATGAAGCTTCAGTCAGAGCTACTAGATTCTGCCGCTGATTTCGTTAATCCAGGAGGCTATCTGGTTTACAGCACCTGCACGATAGATCGCGGTGAGAATGAAGAGCGGATAGCGCAGTTTCTCGCTTCGCGGAGTGATTTTGAGATAGTGAAATTAGATCAATATCTACCTGCGGAGCTGTGTACCGATGAAGGATTTTATAGATCGTGGCCACACAGGCATAAGATGACTGGGGCGTTTGGGGGTATGTTGAGGCGGAGGGGGGAAATATAGCTTTGCTGATTTTTGCCGTGCTCACCAAACAGGCTTGCCAATCAAATGTTTACACGGCAGCTAGAGCAAAAGCAGCATAATTCAAAAGATTAGCGCGGTAAAATCGATCTAATCCAAACGGCTTAGTCAGTCCTATAATTGACCAATAGATCGGGTCAGGCAGGTAATAATCGGGAACTTGCTCGACTATACTTAGGAGAGCCAGAGTCCTTTCGGCGATTGGCAGATCCCTCACTTTAGCTAACTCACTCTTAAGCGTCTGCTCATTTTTCGTGAAGGCGTCGCCCATGATCCCCTTTAGCCCCGCGGATAACAGCGCTTCATTTAAGACTGAGCTACTTAGGCCAAGCGTGAGGCGGATGAAGTTCTTGGTGTCAGACTTGGTGAACTTAAAAAGAGACCCTGTGTCGATTATAGTGATAGATTCATCTGGCGAAACGAATTGGTTGCCTTGGTGTAGATCGGCTAACGATACTCCGTTCCTTAACAATCTTAAGAATAAACTTTGATTAGTTCGGGCAATGTTACCCTCATTTCCAGGATTTGATCTTAAGTGGGTTTGCATCGGATCTCCCGATGCCATATCTTCAACGATGATGTTATCATCGCAGTATGAATGATGAAGCAAAGGTGTTCCGACCTTGCCGGGGAGCCCTATGCGAGCCAAAACCTCGACTAATTCACCGGCGTTTTTAATTTCAGTCTTGAGATCTAGTTCGTTTATGATTGCGCTCTTCACCCTCTGGTCTATCGCTGGGAACGTTTTTATTTGAAACAAGTCAGTGAGAAGGGGTTTGCACCTGTTATATATTCGAGATATCTCAAGCGCAGCTACCTCTACATCCTTATTCGCTGTAACGTTGCGTACTTTTAGAGCCTTCTCTCCTTCAGGGAAGGTCGCTTTATAAACCGACTTAATTGATGCTGCTCCCAAGGTCCCTTGAATCGTTGGATTCGCGCGCCTCACCGCGCTGTTTCGAACTATCGCCTTCATACCATCTAAGATAGACATAGTTGGCGCGCTTGATTTGCAACTTTCTGCCGCCTGATAAAGTTTCGGTAAAGCCTTGCGTATCTCTGGTCTACTCGCGAGGATCTGTAAGCCTTTAATCATCGCGGGGCTGTGAGCGGCCATAAAATGCGCGATGAACTCCTCAGGCGCCTTGTTGGTGTCACTTGCCGCGAGCTCGACCAATTTATTAATAAGGATCTCTCTTCGATAGAGACCGCTTTCTGCTATGGTTGCTTTGATGCATTCGCGGACGAAGACCTCGACATTCGGGGATTTCTGGGGAGCGTCAGGCTTAACTTGAAAAGCCTTGTTTAAAACTTTATCGATTAAGTTGTTTAGCTCATCGAGATTTTCGCCGGATGCGAGACCATTGGCACCTAGGAATAGTTTCTTGATTGCCTCCGCGCGAGTTGAGGGATTGGCGCTTATTGAGACCAGCTCATCTAATTTCACGAGTATACCTCTTTCGGTGTTAGTTATTACGATTGGTTTTGGGCCGCCTAGGAATAGCCACTCAACGACCTCTCTCTTATTTGAGTGAGACCACCCATCAATCGCGCTACCAAAAGTTCCATCAAAGATGCTCTTATTTCGGGCGTAGCCTCGATTGGCGGCGCTTAAGTAAGGCGCGACATCTCTTGTAAACTCAGAGACCTTAAAGTCATGGTTCCGCAAGGCCTTCTCAAAGAGCTCGTCGCGCTCTTCGCTCGGGACTGGAAAGACAGCTTTAATAAAATCGCAGGCTGAGTTTATGTTGCTGCAGTCAGAAGAGAGATTGGCGTAGATGTGCTGGGCGAAGAAATGGCGTCGATGACTGTATTCGGTGAACAACCTAAGAAAGCTCTGAGCCTGTTCGCGATTATATACGGCAGAGTCGTTATTGAAGCGCGCGTACCATACCTTAGTTAGAATAAGGTCCCTAAATTCACAAGCGCGAGGTATGTGTTTATTCATCCAAGCAACTGTTTCATCAATAGAGAGATTTCTAAGGTCAGCGAAGTCAGAGGTGTGTAAGTATTTGTAGAAGATAAAGTCTCGAATCTCGATGTCTCTCCCTACAAAATCGGTGATCAGCGATTCAGAGATAATATCTGGACGGCGCCTAAATTTAGTGGGCGAAGAATCAATCCAAAGCGATGAAGCCCTATCAAGAGTGTTGAAGAGATCCGTCGCAATCGCATGGATTATAGCGACTGAATTACCATGTCTCGCGGCGGCAAGCAGGTGGTCGGTTGGGATGTTGAGTGTGGGGTTTGCTGAAATGGGGGTGAAGGTGGCCTCACGTATAGCTGGAACTGGCACTCTCAAGATCCTCTCAAAAATTTCAGAGTCGTCTCTTTTCGTCTCTGACACCTCATCTTTTATAGAGACGGTGGGGATTACCCTATTCGAAATAGAGACGAACTGATTGTAAGAGTAGCTCGTAAGTTCAGGATGTATGGCCCGATAAATTTTATTCGACATTAACCAATCGGATGAATCGGTCATAGGAGCCAGATCTTTTAGCATCCGAACTGCTTCCTCTGCTGAACTAGGGGTTGGCTCGTACAAAATCCGGCCTGAGCTTGAGTACTGTTCGACCCAAAATTTTTTAAGGTTAGCAGCCAGCTCTGATTCCTGCTCCTTTTCTAAGTTTAATATCTCTTGTTTTATGTGTGTACTAAGAGACTCGAGATGTACAGTAGGGGCTAAAAGCCTAAAAGCCGCTAATAAGTCAAGCCCGTGATTTAGTCTCCCAGCATAGATTGCGTCTGATGTAATGAATAAGGTTTTTTCCATAGGAACGTCTATGCACCCGTGCAATACCTGACGAATGTTTTCTGTGTCGAGGTGCTTGTCTGGGATATGGGACGTGCTTATGAGACCTTTTAGATTGCGCAATAGGATTCCTTGAGTGAATTGATGAGCAAATAGCTTATCCGCTCGCGGGCCAGGCGCTTGCTGGTAGTAATTGAGAATCGTCCCCTCAGAGCCGAGTTCCTCTAGTAGACCTGGCATAACCTTTGGTGATATGTCTGCAAGCCAAGCAGAATTTTGGAGCGCAAGGCACCTAACGCCAAAAACACGGTGCGCTTCCCTTAACAATGCCAATACCTCAGGTTTCTGAACGGAGCTTGCAATAAGTATAGTCTCACTCGTTAAACGACCCAGATTCAGGTAGAATTGCATCAGAGCATGTTCATTTGAAACGCACCCGGCCGCCCCGAGACTAGTCAGATCTTTTAAGGCAGGTAGTGAAATAAGGCTTTGTAAGAGGTCATTTGATTGGATGTGCATGTTAATCTGAGGAGATCGTCTATTTTCATGCATCCTATTTTCATGCATCCTATCTTGGTTAGAATTGGCGACGTTATAAAGGTAATCCACTTCCCGATCCCGCGCTGCTAATACCTTTGCCAAAGACTCAACGGCCGCAACTATTGGGGTGTGTTCAGCGTGGTTGGCAGGTAGATGCTCCAACAGATTTTTTTGTGCCGCTCTTAGAGATCTATCAAAATGCGCGGCTATTAGCTTCGACGTAATACCCGGATATAGCTCTGTGACTTCCTTCTCATAAAGCTTGAATCTCTCCACTTGATCTTTTGGGATTTCAATTGCGGGGCCGTAAGACAGTCCGCTCGGATCTACGGTCGGAGTTTTTATAAATTTGGCAACTCCGTCCATGGCAACTCTTTTCGTCCTGTAGAGCTGATCCTCCAAAGATCGCCGCAAGGCCTCCTGAAATAGTGCAACCATATTCTGAATAGGGTCGCCTGCTATGTAACTTCCGTTGGCAGTTTCAGGTGCATCGAGAGCGGTTTCAATCGGGGTCTTTCCGCTGATTTGAGACTTTTGAAGTTCCGTAAAAGTGTTTCTAGAGGTCTCTGAGTAATTACTCCAGTAGTTGTTATTACGTATCGCTTCTAATTCGGCATTTCTTGTATGTGGATGCGGGTGTGTTGATAGGATGCCTAAGTCATGTGACTTGGTCGGTTCAGGATCGTTTAAAAATGATAGATCGCCAAAGCGCACATTAAAGCCCGCGATATCCATCAGTAAAAGAGCGTCACGATCACACTGGTTTTCCATATCGAGAGTTCCGAACCTAGATCTCTTCTCCTCCAATGACAGGAGACTGGATTTTTCGTAGAGAGTGTGCGCTATCTCATGAGCGATAACAGTAGCGACGGTATCCCAGTTCGCGAAATTAGGTTTGTCGCTCAGGCAACGAAGTAGGCCGAGATTAACTAATATGATCTTCTTAGAGACGATCGTGCATGCATTGATCGATAGATCTTCAGCAAGATAAGTCGCGAAATCAGCTCCTTTAAGGATAGATTGGTACTCTTGCATACGTTGTAGTTCATCTGGACGGAGATCTCCAAAGTCGGCGTTAATAAACGAGCTGACGAGGGTATTAGTGATAGTTTGGAGCTTCGCAGTAAGCTCAGGACGAATGGCAACTTCGATATTAAGCTCGTTAAGAAAGCTTATATCTTGACTCTGTCTAGATTGAGTCCCGGTACTCCTGCTTTGCGGAGAGGAGTTTATTTGCGACTTAATTTCGGTTGCCATTTTTCTCCAGAGGGAGCTCTCAAATTAAGCACAGAGATGCCCCTCTCTCTAGATCCGACCGAATGACTAAGATGTTTCAGGTTAATATTGAATTATTCCTCGGGCCAAAGCGTTGCGATGATAGAAAGGTAGGGGAATCTCGCAAGCGGCGCTACGGATTAGCCTAACTGCGGAAGTTCAGATACTTACGAAAATGGGGTCGATGTTCCTTCGCACTTTTTCGTTTTTAGGTATCTCCTCTGTCTTTTAGGGGCATAACCCTATCATATGACGAATTTGAATAGTCGAAATCGGGTAGAGCGAGGTCGGTATGATGAATTTGAATAGTCAAAATCTGGTAGAGCGAAGTCCTGTGGAATTAGGGTCATCGCAGGAACAGCGCCATGAGGCAATTTTCGATTTTTTTTTCGGCTGGAGAGAGGTTCCGTTGCCGCGAATGATCAACGAGGCGCTTGATCTGCTGGAGGGACATTCAACCATAATATTCGCTAACTACAATCCGGATCTCCGAATTAGTGAAGCTTACAATAAAACTGATCCCGACAGGCCGTTGTTTGAGGTTGCTTTTGATGAGTTGAGTAAAATTTCCTTCGCGAATGAAACCAGTATGCTTTGCAGGTTCAATCAATACTGGCTTCTAATTCCTCCAAATAGCTCCGTCGCTGACATTAAAGGTTTGCACAATGACTGTAGAGTTGGAAGACGGGAACTCCCAGATCCGAAATCAGAATTCGAATTAGTAGATTCGGAGATGAGGAAAGGAAATCCTGCTTGGTTTGATTGCATCCTTAGTGAACACTTGAATTTCAGCACAGAGGCCCTTAAGGATTTACCCACGGGACGCTTTTTGGCTAGCGGAATTCCCGTAGGCTGTCATATTCCCGCTGCATTGGAAATAATCGGCCAGATTGCGAATGAGCGTGCATGCTCGGTAGTCATTTGCCAAAACGGAAGCTCTCTAGTTATTGAGCCCGAGCAGACTATAGCTGAGGTGGCATATGCATGGCAGACACACCAAGAGAACAAGGCGGCTAAAATTGAGAGAACGGCTGATGAACTTCGCGAACGTTTTTCAGATCTTGATATAGCAGCCAATCCGCTTGAGGCGCTGATCATGCTCGACCACATGATGAACCATTCTAGAGTGACGACCGGCGAACCCATTGTGGCGCCTTCAGATGTGGAGGAAAGATTTAATAACGCTGGGATAGTGCTGCCGAAACAATTCGCAGGGCAATGTCAGGTTGATTTTGGGGCAAACGAAGGAGAGTATGCTAAGTTTATCAATGATATTAAAGAATACAGGGAGAAACTGGAGCAGCATTTCAAAGAGGATGATTTTACGACCTGCCTAAAGGTGGCGACCGAGGCAGCACTCATCAATTATTTGCATTGTGCGGTAAACGAGATGGCCGTGTTCCCAACAGACATCCACCTGCATCCGCTCGTCGATAATTTCCCAAATAAAGCCGAGGCATTAAGGCGCTATTTGCTTATAAATGAGGGCTAGTATGTCGGCTTACCCGGTTATATTAGCCGCGCTCTCTTCACGAAGTGATTTCGAGATAGTTAACTTAAATCAGGGGCTAGGAGGAGGAGATCTCTCCTCAACAATACCGCGGCGCCCCCGGTTCAAGCACCTCGTTGATTCTCTCCAGCAGAAAAGTGCACCGCTTTTTGGTTTGGGCACGTCTTGTGGCTATCGCTAGGGCACGCTTTGATCCGACTATTATTAAGAGCTTCTTGGCTCGGGTCACTCCTGTATAAATTAACTGACGCTCTAGCAGTGTAAAGTGTGATTCATCGAGCGCTAAAACCACACACGGCACCTCCATGCCTTGAGATCTGTGCACAGTGACTACGTATGCTAGAGATAGTTGCCCGACATCGGCGCGCTTGTAATCAATTAGTCGACCATCCCACAGCTCAACAGTTAAGGATCCGTTCTCTGGATCAACTGATGTGACAACGCCTAGGTCGCCGTTAAAAACCCCGGCAGGATCGATCTTGTAGTTATTCGCTCTTTGACAAACCCTGTCCCCAACCCGGAAAGAGTTTTCGCCAAAATCTAGTATCGTCGCCGCTGTGTGTTGGCTGCGAGGGTTAAGCCGCTCTTGGAGCCTTTTATTAAGCTCCTGTGTTCCTAGTGGACCTCTGTTAGTTGGTGTTAGGACGGCTATATCAGATCCGGAGAATCCAAACTTTGAAGAGATCTGCTCAGCTATTAAGCTCTCAACGAGCCGCGCTGATTCCTCCATATCGCGACGCTCGATCATGTAGGCGTCGCTCTTTGTAATACCATCTGGAGATGGAATGTCAGGTACCTGCCCAACGTTTATCATGTGAGCTACTGTGTTTATCCGCGATTCAGCGCCGCGCCTAAATAGCTGTGAGAGCTGAATCGTTTTAACGTGCGGACACCGAATTAGATCCCCAAAAACACGACCGGGTCCCACTGATGGTAGCTGATCCTTATCGCCAACTAAGATCAGTGTGCACTTTTCCGGAATCGCTAGAAATAGATCTCTAGCTAGTAGGATATCGATCATTGAGGCTTCATCAACGATTAACGCGTCGAAATTAAGTTGATTTCTGGCGTTAAAGACGAAACCTTTATTCATCGGATCGTATTTAAGCAATCGATGAATCGTCGATGCTGGAGAGCCGCAGACCTGCGATAAACGTTGAGCCGCTTTGCCTGTTGGCGCGGCTAAAGCGAACGACAACCCGGATTTCTCAAAGAGCATCGTCAGCGCCTTTACCATCGTGGTCTTTCCACAACCAGGACCACCGGTGATAATCATTAGTTTGTAAGAGGTTGCTAACTCAACAGCGTATCGTTGCTCACCGGAGAGGGTAAGGCCCAATATCTTTTCAGCGTCAGCGATCGCGTCCTCAAGGTCCGAGCTAGCTTTTAAGCCAGTCCCCCCGGGAGTAACGCGCTCTGAGACGAACTTAGCGACAAAGCCCTCTGCGGAGTCAAACTTCTTAAGAAAGACCCCTCCGTTGTAAGATACCAATGCTTCTTTATTCAGTAATTCTTGGAGCTGCTCTGAAAGGTCTGGTGCTTGTTCTAATCCGAGTAGGAGATTGGCCCGCTCAAGCAAGGTGTTTTCAGGTAGGTAGCAGTGCCCATCATCCGAGGCGTTGTTTAGTGCGCAGTAGATCCCGGCCTGCAACCTAAGTGGTGAGTCTAGAGCTATCCCTAGATTTATAGCGATCGTATCAGCCGTTTGAAATCCGATCCCCCGTATATCACGCGCCAGCGCGTAAGGGTCCTTCTTTAATACCTCAAGGGTCTTGCCCTGATATCTTTGATAGATCTTAGCGGCTAGATTAGGCGAGATCTGGTGCTCTACTAGAAAGCGTAGCGTCTGTTCGAATTCCCCCTGATTGGCTAGCGCCGAATGGAGTAGTTCGGCTCGTTTCTTGCCAACTCCAGCTAGCGCGGCGACCTTATCTGGCTCAGAACGGATCAGTTCTAGAGCCTGTGTTCCGAATTCCGCGACTATACGTTGTGCGGTTTTCTTGCCGACCCCTGAGATTAATCCGCTAGATAGGTAGTTCTCGATCCCTGACGCCGTTGAGGGCAGGGTTTCAGAGCAGGAGAGTATCTGAAACTGACGACCGAATTTGGAGTGGGTTACAAAGCTCCCTGTCAGCATGACCAGGGTACCGGCTTTAATCTGAGGACAGATGCCGACCGCCGTAACCCGGTCTCTGCTCTCCTCGAGATTTATTTGGAGTACTGAATAGCCGTTCTCGAGGTTCCTGAAGGTAACCCGGTCTACCGTACCCCTTATAATCTCATGAGCGGACGCATCACTCATGGTTGGGTGCTCCGGAGTAATCTGATATAAGCTCTTATTGCCATATTCTTGCGGGTTTAAGGGCCAGCCAAGCTCAGTCAAGGGCTGGGTAAAGGGTACCAGAGTAGCTCGATAAAAACCAACGTCCTCTTTTCACCACAAAAGCTTGATCTGATTCACTAGTTAGCCTAAACTACCGCCGCTTTCGATGTGCGCTAGTAGCTCAGTTGGTAGAGCAGGAGACTCTTAATCTCTTGGTCGGGGGTTCGACTCCCTCCTGGCGCACCAATTTTCTTATCGGGTCGGTTCTGGATCTGATCGTAGCTCAATATTAACACGGTAAACTATTTTCAGATGGCAAAGATTTTTACGATCTTGGTCGTTCTTCTGTTGTCTTGTCAGGCAGCCATGGCCCAAGAGCCGACTGTGAGGGTGGGTTTGTTAGCCTCATTATCTGGCAACTGGGCAGAGATAGGACAAAACCTTCAGCGGGGAGCCAAGCTGGCGGTAGAGGAATTGAACAGTCAGGGTGGGGTGCTCGGCAAGGAGTTGTCGCTGGTAGTCCAAGATACCGACGAAGAGAAATCTGGTGCCAAAGTAGTAAGTTCATATCGCTACTTAAGGCAAACAGGCATTAACTTTTTTGTTGGCCCAACAGGAGTTCCAGGAATTATGGCTCTGACTCCGATAGCGAAGCAGGACGATATGATATTGCTGGCGCCTACCTCGACTAATTCTTTCTATAAGAGCTCCCCTAAATTTTTTAATTCTAGTGGTGACAATTTCTTAACTACCGCGGCAGCGGCGAAGCTAGCCTATGACAGCGGAGTTCGGAGAGTCGCGATCTTTGGAAGTTTGCAACCTTGGGAGAGCGATCAAGCGGCGATTTTTAAGAGCGAGTTCTCTCGAATGGGAGGTTTGATAGTAGCCGAGGAGTATCCTCCGGCCGATCAAACGGATCACCGAATTGAGGCTTTGCGAATAGTTAAGAGCAATCCAGATGGTGTGTTTTTCGCTATATTTAATCAGATTGCCAGCGCTTCTAGGGCTCTTAAAATTAATGGGTTCAAGGGAAGGAAATACGCGGCGATTATTGATAAGGCCCATATAGAGGCGAGTGCCGGATCTCTAGAGGGAACGGAGATCTATCTTTTCAATCCACCTGGAGCTAACTTCGTCGATAAATTTCATAGGAAGTATGATCAGCCTCCCGGGGTCTTTTCGGACTCCGCCTATGACGCGGTCCTTTCATTGGGGCTGGCGATCAATCAAGCCAAGAGCCTCGACCGCGAGCGCGTAATCTCAGAGCTTGGCAAGCTGAGCTTTATTGGTAGCAGCGGCGAGTTAGTTAGGTACGACAGCGACGGGCTTTTGGCGCGAGGGATCTCCAGGTATCGAGTAGTCAATGACTCGCCAATTCTAGTAGAACCCTCGCGACAATAGGGCTCGCGTGTTTATTGAATAATCACGGTATCACGATCTCACCTCGCAGATACTCCTGAGCTCTGCCCTGCAGAAGAACTCGGTCTCCCTTTACTTGCAGCCGGAGCTCTCCGCCGCGTGGCGATGCTTGGTGAGCATGAAAAGAGGTCTTTGATAACTTGTTCCCCCAGATCCAGGCTAGAAAGCAGTGTGCTGTGTGTATACGATTACTAGAACGAGTGCTCGGCGAGGCAGGTAAGTGACCTATGACAAGAATCATCGCCCACAGAGGGTTACGCAACGAGTTTCCTGAGAATACAATTGAGGCGATATCTCACGCGCTAAGCTTACCACTCCACGGGGTTGAGTTCGATGTAGAGCTAACAGCCGATGGTGTACCTGTGGTGCTTCATCAAGAGACACTGGTTCCAGACTCCGCTTTTACTCGTCTTGAACTGGCCACGAGGGATTACGTATCTCGTGATTGGGTGATTGAGAGATCCCTCGAGGAGATACGAGCTCTTGATGCGGGGTCTTGGATGGGCCAACGGTTTAAGAATCTGAGGATTCCGACCATGAAGGAGGTTCTTGGCCTTAATTGGAGATCAATATCTGCACATGTTGAGCTAAAGGACGCGACTTACTGGCGGGAGTCCCGAGACATCAACCGTCCCAAATTAGTTGTCGATGCCGTCCTGCCCAGTCTGCAAAGTAGACGCGATACTCTCTGATTTCGCGCGTGAGAGTGTTGAGTTGCTGTTCTAGAAAATCAGCTAATCAAGATAATTTACATCATTTCGCGAATTATCTTGGCTCTGTATAGTTCTGCACATGAGCGCCGCGCCGTCTTATATTTCTAATTTTATTCCACCGGTCACTTCGGCTAATCGTGCCGATCCAGACGCGCTAAAAGCTATTGTGGCCGCTAATGTCCGGACCCCTCAAGAGGCTATGCGGCTTGAAGCTCTGCTGCGCAGTGTAGAGGACGTAAGTCACCTATCACCTGAGTTGCTAACAGAAGCTATGGCGCAAGGGTGCTGGTACCATGTTAATCCGTTTCGCAGCACTCTTATCCGTTCTCTGGAGATTCCGC
Source organism: Bdellovibrionota bacterium (assembly GCA_044356215.1). Lineage (GTDB taxonomy): Bacteria > Bdellovibrionota_C > UBA2361 > UBA2361 > OMII01 > OMII01. The sequence continues at coordinate 21,007 of JBIKWQ010000035.1, forward strand.
GCTCATCACGGATACTTGAAGTTGGATGTGGGGGCGGGGCTCTGACAAGATATCTTGGCGAGCAGGGATATCAGGTCGTGGCGCTCGAAACTTCGGAGGAGCTCGCTGAATGCGCCAGGCTTAGGTGTCGGAACCTGCCTAATGTTGAGGTCATCACAGGCTTTGTAGAGAGCGTTTTGGCTGACTCGCGTTTTGATTTTGTGGTCTGTGTAGATCCTCTCTTTGTAGAGAGCGACTTCTTTGAGCCAGGTTTGCAGCTAATGACTCTATGTAAGAGGGCGCTTAAATCAACTGGTACTCTTATCCTATCGATATCAAATCCGCTTCATGCTCCTGGAACAGCTCATATAGAGCCGTCGCAAGATCATGTCCGAGGGAAGGGCTCAACCTTAGGTGCGGTAAAGAGCTCTTTATCCAGCTCGGGATTTACCTACTCTGAGGAGTATCTGACCTTTCCAAACCACGCATCACCGCGATTTATTGTGGATCCAAAGCAAACACGCGCAGAGCGTATTAACTGGATCCCACTGATAAAGGATCTCTATAGCTCTTCAGAAGTTGCTGAAGCTGAGATGCTAGGATGGTGGCGCTCGATTTATAATGAGGGACTAGAGAGCAACTTGGCTCCTGGCTGGTTGATCCTGGCTCACAGCCACGCGGTTCATTCGGTCCTGTGGAAGGGTGGGGCAGGCAAGCTTTTTACTCCGACGATTAGCGCAGAGAGCACTGAGGCTAAGAAAGAGAGAGATTCGTCACCGGAGAATGAATCAGCAAATGAGAAAATAAAAAGTATTGAGGTTAAATCGATACATTTAACTACTTCCGACTTAGTAGCGGCGGTTCTAGGGGCGCTTAGGCCAACAGTTCATGCCGTTAGGGATTACAAGGAATCTCTTATCGCAGCTGATCATCGGATTGATGAATTGGCTCAGAGTGAAGAAGCCGCTCGGCAGAGTTTTGAGGATTCAAGAGAGGCTTTGGTTAAGCTTGAGGAGAAGCATACTTCAGAGCTAAATCATGAACAGGAGTCGCGCCGTATTCGCGAAGCCGAGCTGGGATTAGTTCTCAAGCAGTATCACGCGGTTGGAGCTATGTGCCACGATATGCGTGAAGAGGGTCGCAAATTAAGAGATATGCTTGATGAGCTAAAGAGGCGCTATGTTGCTTCTGAGGAGTGGGGAAGCTCTCTGGCCAAACGTGCTGCCGAAGCTGAGGAGGAGCTAGAGAGAACACGCGCGTCGTGGACATTCAGAATAGCCAAGCGGGTGCAGGATTTCTTACGCGGCTAAAACCCTCTCAGGAAAATTAGAGAACACACCATCGACCCCCCAGCTTATTAAGAGCTTAATATCCTCAGGGTCATCAACAGTATAAACGTAAACTTTAAACCCAGCTCTTTTAACCTTTAAAATACGCTCTTTCGAGACTGCGTCTAAGTTAAAATGCACAGAGCTAGCGCCTAAACGACGGGCTATCCCTAGACAGTTTAATGGGTATCCGTAAACTAGAATGCCGATCGGTATCTCGGGCAATAATCTCTTAAAGGTCATCAGCTCCGCGTGATCAAAGCTAGAGACAAAGAATGAGTTTTGGTCCCAGCCATTAGCTATTGCTGCCTTTAGCTCGGCGGCCGCCGCAGTAGCTATATTCGCTCCTTTTAGTTCAACCTGGAAAGATACTCTGCCCTTAAACTTTGTTAAGACCTCTGAGAGGAGCGGGATGGATTGATTTTTTGGTAACGGCACCGCTTTTAAAGCCTTTATGCTCTGTTTGCTAACCAGCCCCTTAGTTCCCGTCATCCGCTTTAGATCGCGGTCGTGAAATACGACGCTCTGTCCCTCTACGGCTCGGATATCTAACTCAATCCAGCTAGCCCCAAGTTCAATAGCCTTTTCAAAGCTAAGCTCAGTGTTCTCTGGCTCGTGTCCTGATGCCCCTCGGTGAGCAAAACATGTAATTTTATTACTCATTGATTGCCGCATCAGTTTTTAGTTTTGTTCCGTGCCTTCTCAAGTGCCTGCGCCACCTCTTCATCTCCACGCTCTGTATAACGCATGGTAACACGAACATCGCTGTGGCCTAAAGCTTGCGCGACAAGCCGTATATCCCGCGAGTCTTCGAGAAGATCGGTCGCGAATGTGTGTCGTAACAGATGTGGATGGAGCTTGGTGTCGATTGAGAATGATCTTACCGCTCTCCAGATCGTTTTAGCTCCCATGTCAAAGCTCCGTGTGTCGGAAGCTGATGCCTTGTAGACGCTGATAAACAGAGGGAGCTTTGAATCGATTGCTGGATTTAACTTAGGGAAGAAACGTTTCAACTCTCGCTCCCTAGCGGAAAGATAGGTCGCTAGTTCTGAGCGCATCTTTGAGGTGATATAAACCTTTCTAAATCTTCTCCCCTTTGTGCGTACCTGATCGATCCACTGTAGCCGCGGATCGACCTGGGACATCCTAATTCCTCTAATCTCATCAGCCCGCAAGCCGGTGTCTAGTAGGAGTGCCAGAATAGCTTCGTTTCTAAGAGAGATGAAGCCACCCTTGCTCTCCCGGCGTGAGCGAGCTAGCTCCTTTATCTCTTTTACCTCACCGGCATCAATTGATTTAGGGCGGGTCGGTTGCTCCTTTGGTGGTCTCACTTCCCTGGCTGGATTGATAAACCCAGATAGCCTCTCAGAGAGGACTCTGCCCATATGTTTTAGCGTAGCTAAGCGTCTCGATACGGTCGCTGGGGCTTCTCCAATTTTTAATGATTCATCAATAAAGCGCTGGGTGGATGAAAAATCCCAGTCTCTAACCTTTAATTGGTCAATCTCCGTTAATCTCCGGTGGCGAGTGAGAAAACTAAGAAATCGGTCTGTATCGAGCCGCTTAGCTTTAGCGGTGTGAGAGACCCCGTCAGCGTATAGCCTTATGTACTCGCGAACCACCTCTCCCAGTGGCATGTCCGCCACAGACTCGGAGGGCCTGGCTTCACCAAAGATGGGAGAGAGAGGCTGGCTCATATTGACTGATGTGGTTGTTGTAAGACCTATATTAAACCACTGGCATGACACTCGCACAAGAACGAGATATGCTCTGACAGAAATGAGTGATAAAGACTTAAAAATTAACAGGGAAGCTATCTTATCGGAGGTGGCTAGTTTCATAGAGCTAGGGGTTCTGGATGCTGCCAGGTATTTAGACCACGCCAGCTCTTCAGGAGCTGAGCTTAAAGTAGAGGTCAAGGCGGATAAGACATTAGTGATGAATCTCGATATGGAGAGTCAGAGGCTAATATTAAGAAGGTTGGCATCCGCGGGTTATCCGATCGTGGCCGAGGAGGATCCCGCCTCGCACCAACTGATTAATAGCGAGGGGAGCTACCTACTGGTCGATCCCCTTGATGGCACCACGTCTTGCAAGCGTTTCCTTGGGCAATTTGGGGGTCACGTTGGTTTTGGGCCACTTGTAGGTTTTGTGCATGAAGGAGAACTCGCGATCTCGTATTTCTACAGTGTCCCATACAGAAAGCTTTTTAGAGCTATAGCTGGGCAAGGGGTCGAGATGTTGGAATACAATTCTGATTTTATACAGACGGGAGCGCCCATAAAATTAGTAGCGACGCCGTGCCCGGATCTAGGTCAGGCCGGGATGTTGTTTTTTATTAGTCATCAGGGAGAAGCGGCAGTTGTTGAGTATCTCCGAAAGCGTAACGCTATCGAGAATATCTACAGATTCGGCGGGTTTGCCAATGACAGCGCCCGACTCGCGCAAAGCTTTGAGCAGATTCAGTTACAGTTCCTGGTTAAGCCGTGGGATTTTACGGCGGTATTAATAGCCAAAGAGGCCGGGTGTGAGGTTTTCTGTGATCCGATGAAGCGGCGAGTGCCGCTCGCTGATTGGAGGATGGAAGCTAACAATCCAGTTGTTGTTTTGCCAGCGGGGACGAGTAGGGGATTCTTCGCGCTGCTAGATCAGATGAAGGATTAAAGATCGTGCCACTAATTAGGTTAGATCCTCACGCGCATCTCTACGATCCTTACCGCTTAGCAGATTGGATAGAGGCGGCAATTCTTAATTTAGCGCCTGACAATGATGCTGAGAGGGCCGTTATCATAGTTGATCGTCAAGGCCAGGATAGCTTCGCGCGTATTGAGCGTGAGATTTCGGATATAGGTTCGTGGCGAGTCGCGCAACCCGAATCAGGATCAAATGCTGATGCTATAAATGGTGTAGTGACTTTTAAGGACAAGACCCTAAATGTGGTTAGGGGCGTTCAATACGTATCTGCTGAGAAAATCGAGGTTTTAGGGTGGGGAGTAAAGAGAGAGTGTGACGATGGAGCTCCGTGTCAGGATCTAGTTGAGAAGATAAAAGCGTCAGGTGGAGTTGTTTGTTTGCCTTGGTCGCCAGGTAAGTGGATTGGCAAGCGAGGTAAGATTGTAAACGAGGTGCTACGGCTTAATTCTCCAGATAATTTGGTTTTGGGAGATATCGCCATTCGCTCAAGATTCGGTCCGCCGTCTGTTATTCTAAGGCGGGCCAAGAGGGCATCTTTTCAAATTATCTGTGGCACAGATCCGTTGCCGCGTCGCGAGGACGCGCGGCTAGTTGGTTCGTACGGAGTGGAGCTATTTGCTCCATCGGAGCTAGATAGTCGGGATAGAGTTCTGGAGCTGCTTCAGCTAATAAAATCTCCTGTAATTCCTAAGAGGGTTTGGGGTAGGCCTAGCGTTCCGGTTGCGGCTTTAGAGAGATTTATCTCAAGCCTGAGAGGCCGGAGCTAAGTAGCGCGATAGCGGGAATTTGGTGCTGTTTGCTTGGCTTTGTAATCAAGTACCGCGAGTTTTGAGGGGCAGTAATACCATGATATATCGGTACAGGCGCAAGGTTCTGTATACTTTGAAAATACCTCCCCCTCTCTAATGTCTAATCTACGATTCGCCGAGTGAGTTTGAGCTCCAGAAGGCTTCGAGTACAGCGAAGGCTGTAACGACATCCGTGGTCGATAGTCGAGCCTCAGAGGCCATTCCAGGGAAGTCTGCCTTCCAGTGCGTAGGCGGAGGGACGAGCATTTTGGGCAACGGATGTGTTCCTCGTATGGAGAAGGTAGCCGCAAGTGCGTCTCGCAGCTGCGCCAAGTCCAGAGCGCCGCGTTCAATCAGGAGCACGAGGTCAACAAGGTCCTTTGTTCGAGTGTTGAGTCGATCCGACCACGGAAACGTGTACGCATGCACCTTCTCGGCAAACTGCTGTGCTCTTGGGATAGCTCGCGCCACGGCTGGGGAGATGCCAGCGAACTCAAGTACGTCGTCCCCGGTAAGTAGCTCCGGCTCACCAACGAGTGGGTCTCCAATTCCAACGTCGATGCCGAATTTGGCATAGGTTTTCCCGACCAGTACAGCTTCAACGGGAAGTCGACTGCCACCTTTAGGAGCGTTGGCTATCTCGGACTTTAGTTCGCCGATATAAAAAGTCAGAAAATCACCGAGGTCAATTTCAGCAGCAGCCTGGAGTTTATCGCGCAGGTCTGCGATTGAGTTATTAACAACGAGCGTTATGGATAGATCGATATCTCTCGTTGTTCGCGCACATGGGCGGTAGCGCAAGTCCATTGCAAAGCCCCCTTTAAGAAGCCACGGCACGTCCGTAGGCTGGAATAACCGCGCGAGCAATCGTTCCATGACAAACTTCAGTTGCAGAGTGCGAAATGGCACGCCGCTTCTAGCGGCTCGTGTTCGCAAGCGCTCCTCAAGTGACATCTTGAATGAGATGGCGTCTTTAAATGGCTTACTCACCGCTTGATTCCTTTCTGCTTCCTTAATCCCTGAGTCAGTCGCGCCGCACCTGCAGATGTGCGGGCGGCATCCTCTAGTGCTTTTCGGCGGATGAGTCCGCGCTCGATCGCGTCTCTGACGGCTAGGTTGAGCTGCTCCTGACTAACGCCGCTCGTGGCAGCATCCAGTAGTGTGCGAAGTGGTGTTGTCACAGAGAACCCCTCGCGTTCCTCTGTCTCGTTGGATTCGAGTGTTGACTTGTGGAGCTTGCAGCCGTTTGGGGCGCGCTTTCGAAACGTTCTGGGGACTGTTAGATGAACGTAGTTGGGCAATATGTCTGTCAGTTCGTGAAGTGCCAAGGCTGACTCGTGAGAGACAACCGCTTGAGGCTCGTCTTTTTGGTTCCGACTCCAGAAGGTAAGTCGGATCAGATCGTCATGCTCGGCGACTGGTACGGTTGGAAGACGATAGAGCCCGTGAGCAATACGCTCAAAGTTGCCAACCGTCTCGTGGTAATCGAGGTGGCGGTAGCCATAGCCTACTGAGGCAGCTTGTTTTGCTGTGAAGTACCCCCCTTGGGTCTGCGCGAGCATGGCGAGCCTGCGTGCTGCTGAATGGGGCGCTTTCATGGTGCAAAATACTCCAAATTAATAGGAGTATTTTGCACCATAGACTGCCGTTCATCAAGGCTAAAAGCAGCGGGGGGGGGGCGGCGCAATTTGGTTTTCGATTGTGTAGGTTAAAACCTACAATAAAAGATAAATAGAAGTTTACCAAAAAGCCTTAAAGATCTACCAGCGCGAAAAACAGAGATCTTCCTTAACTGACGGCTCAACAAGGTGAATTCCTGGGAGTTGGTCTCCGGTGTGCTCGTAAGACTTAACGTTCGTTCGGAACGCCTCCAAGAAGCTGATAGCAAATCAAAGAGTAAAACCACCACGGTTCACTCTGATCCGGAGCTTAACGATTGGTTAGATGAGTACCGGCACCTTTCATACCCCCAGCGCATAGAGAAACAGGCGCCTGTAACGTATGGTCTACTAGCCATGGTTGCGCAGGCTGCATTCTTTGTGGTGAGTCTTGTCAAGGACTCCTTTTTTAAGACAAGGATTCTTCAACCAGTATTGCAGTAGGGGGTAGTCGAGAATGCAGACTTATCCATAGGGGGCGCGGAGTGGAGCCGTAAGCGGAGCTCAAGCACAACCCGATGCCGCCGCGAATTCAAGAGAAAACACCTCTGGTTTTATCGGCAGTTTATCGGCATAATAAAGGAAGGAGTGACTGCCTATAAATCTCCAGCAATATGCCATTTAAGCCAAACTTTACGATTACCCCCAAAATAGCCACCTACCTCATGCGGATTGAGGCCGCCAGACAATCTGTTCAGGATTTGCCGATCACTCCCTCCGTTCTCGCCACGTTACGAGAAACAGCCCGTTTATTTTCCACTCACTACTCAACGATGATTGAGGGGAACCGACTCACTCAGGAACAGGTGTCGAAGGTGATTGAGGATCATCAACGCTTCCCGGGACGGGAACGGGACGAAAAAGAAGTGCTTGGGTATTATGCTGCGCTTGAAAAATTGGAGCAGTTATCTGCCTTGCAAGGTGCCGTGACCGAATCGCATATCCAAACGCTGCATGCATTGGTGATGGCTGAAGGACGCAAGAGAATAAAGCCCACCCCCTACCGAGATGGACAGAACGTCATTCGTGATAGCCGTAGCCGCCGGATTGTCTACATGCCCCCTGAGGCAAAAGATGTTCCGACGCTTATGAAAGAGATGGTTACTTGGATCGCATCCTCTGAGCGCCAGGAATTACCATGCCCTATTCGCGCCGGTATCGCACACTATGAATTCGCCACCATCCACCCGTACTACGATGGTAACGGCCGGACGGCGCGACTGCTTACGACGCTCATTCTTCACCTAGGCGGGTATGACCTAAGGGGCTTGTACTCACTTGAGGAATACTATGCTCGCAATCTCGCCGCGTATTATGAGGCTCTCACTGTCGGCCCATCGCACAACTACTATGAGGGACGCGCCAAGGCGAATATTACGCGATGGGTAGAGTATTTTTGTGCTGGCGTGGCAGATAGCTTTGAGAGCGTAAAACGTAGGGCCGCGGAGGCTGCCAGCAGCGGCGCACACGATCGCTCTTCGGTATTGCGGCGGCTGGATCCCCGCCAGCGCACAGCCCTTGTGTTATTTAAGGAGAGTGATTTCGTCACCAGTGGCAAAGTGGCAGAGCTGTTCTCTATATCTGAACGAGCCGCTCGCAATCTGCTTACTGCCTGGGTGACAAGTGGTTTTGTGGTGGTCGCTTCTCCGGCGAAAAAGAGCCGTAAGTATGAACTTTCGTCAGCCTATAAAGATATTTTCCATAAGTGAACAACCGTCTCCCCGTAGGGTTATCCTGACGTAGGTCCCGAAAATTCAAAAGCCGAAGTAATTTTGAGCAGATGCGCTATTTTCAGGCCCGCAACTGCTCTTTTTAGGATTATATGGCTAGGGGCCAGCCAGGGAGTGATGCGTTTAATTTAGAGGAGGTTTTGCTATCAAAGGCGTCAGGGAGAAGTGTCGGCAAATCAAAGCGTAAGTGACGTAAACCAATAGGAGGCTAAATTGGATTTCACCATCTGGGATGTACTGCTTGGAATTATCTCGTGGAGTATCCGGATCCTGTTCTGGCCCCTTGGCTTTGTAATCAAGTACCGCGAGTTTTTCGCGACTGTAATCCCCTACCTCGTTACGGGAATAGTAGCTCTGTTCCTTTCTGTCTAGACTCTTGGGCTGCTAGCCATGGTTGCGCAGGCTGTATTCTTTGTGGTGAGTCTTATCTATCGGTTCTTTAAAGGCTGTTTCCTTCTGGCGTATTCGCTAGTAGCAAAACCAAAGCTCGCAGCTAATGAAGAGTCCTATGACACTGCAGCACCTCCACCTCAAGACGAATCTGATCCGTATTACATACTTGGAATAGACCGTAGCGTCACCGCTAGGGAACTTGCAGCTCGCTACAAGCAGCTCATCAAGGCAAATCATCCTGATAAGGTTGCGCAGCTTGATCCGGAGATTCAGGCTTTTGCGGAGGAGCGATCCAAGAGGATTATCAAGGCGTATGAGGAGGTGGTGGCGGGGCTATAAGCCGCTCGGTTTTGACTAGGAGTAATACTATAACCGACAGATTGGGACAGGGGTTGAGTAGCGCAGAGGGTTTGATACCCTATTAGAGGATAATCAAACTTTAACGGGATTAGCTCTAGGGAATTTTTAATATGTCCATTCTCGAAAACGCCTACATAAATAATGTTATTGATGTCCGCCCCGACTCCGCGAGCGCACAAAACACGTCAGTTGTAACGTTTGGTGCTAATATAGGCCAGGAATCTTTGGTAATGCCGCAAGTAGTAGCTGAGGAGAACTCAGTCTCAATAGCCAATCATGGATTTAAATTGGTTACATTAGCGGACGGCCAGCCAGGAATAGAGGCTACCATAACAAGGCCAGACGGAAATCAAGTAACGATTCAGCTCTGTGAAGGAGCTAAGGGTGAGCCGTACGTAGACCTAAAGGAATATGGAAAAAACAATCTCAAAGGGGCAACCCTCATCTCACGCGAAGACTTTGTGGCAGTGGTAGACAGTCTCTTGAAAGCGATAAAGGGCTTTAGAGTGCCGGACGGTGTTCTCCAAACAGAAGATGAGGCTCTTAAAAAAGCATATCAAATAGTGACAGAAGGTGTGCGGAGGGACGGAGGTTTCTCGTGGGCCGAGTTCGAATTTGATGACAAGGGCGGTGTTTCTGGTCGTCGCGTTGGCGGCTTCGACAGCCTCTGGCGCGTCGACGTCTTTCGCGACCGTTGCGCTGCGTTTGTCTCCCCGCCTGCGGAATCGAAATAATTAGATAGTTGATCATTGGTTTCTTGATCCCCTCTCGGACTACGCCAAGGCTACGTCCGACAAGCCGACTCCGCCAAGGCTACGTCTGACAAGCCTCAGGAGGGGTTGGGACTTTGATCATTGGTGCTTTGATCGAAAATTTTTAAGCTTTAGCCTAGTGGACGGATCTGTTACACTTGTCATTACCTTGGGTAATGACAAGGCGGCTAAGGCTTCCTTGCACCCAAGGGCTGTTCCCACAGTAACAACTGTAAAGTAAACTTTGCAGGAACTGCCAGAGTCATTGCGTCCAGATGAGGGGCGGCGTAGCCGCCTCTTTTAGATTCAGTGAGCGTGCAGGACTGTGATGGGAGCAGCAATTCTTGTCCAAGCCTCGTGAGGGGATCTCGTTGGTTGGTATCGGACGATACCAAGGCTGTGAAGCTTAGCTAGCGGCACCAATCCCCCTCCACATTAAATTCAACCGCGAGAACCGCGTAAAAGCGCTCAAACGGTGGTGGGTCCGTAAGGGCTTGGGCAAAGAGGGCGGGCTGTTTCTGGTCGTCGCGTTAACGACAACGACAACAACTGGAACGACAACGACAATCGCAACAATTGCGCTGCGTTTGTCTCCCCGCCTGCGGAACTGCTGTCTCCCCCTTTTTACCTCTGCCGAACGCTCTTCATCCACCCTCCAAGCATGCGTCCGATCTCATCGAGCCGCTCTTGGATAGGTACGGCTTTCTTCATCGGAAGCACCTTTATATCAACCGCAAGTCGCATATACATCCGCAGCATATCAACCTCTGCGGCAAGACCAGTCAATTTCTGAGCTCGTTGTTCAAGAGGCAGGTACCCCACATGAACAAATCCCTCTAACATCTGAAGGGCGGTCGCCTCAACACGACTCCAGAGGCTGTAACGCTCCATCTTGGGTATACCTTTTTGAAGGTCGTGTAATATCCGATACAGTTCATACGTTTTGGTGATGATGGGAATGTCTAATTGCTGCATAGTCCTCCGTTAATGGCTGATATATCCAAGATATTCGACGAAATGGTCTCTTCCGAGCGGCTTTTTGAGGCGTGGTACGAATTTAAAAAGGGGAAATCCGCTCGCCGCGATGTTCAAGAGTTTGGCCGCCATGCAGA
>JBIKWQ010000036.1:0-31751 GCA_044356215.1 Bdellovibrionota bacterium
CTCTCGGTAGTTCAACAAACTCACTACCTTTTTGGTTCAGCTTCCGCACCCGACGATACATGCTCGATTTATTCAACGCTCGCTCCTGGCAGAACATCTCAAGGCTCTGCCCACTTCGCGAATACTCATCGAGTATTAAATCGCACTTCTCCTGGCTACGATACTTTCTCATCGCTTAATCTCCTCCAACTATAGCTCGCGGCGTAAAATCACGGCGAAGCCACGCTTTTTAGCCGGTTCAGATTGCGTTGAATAGGGGGCTTAGTTACGGGCGCTTACCGTGAATCGCGATCTGGTTGCTTAGGACGTTAGTGGCCATGACGGCACCATGCTCGGTAAACATATATGGTCGATAGCGACGTCCGCCTCTAGGTGTATTTGAAGTCGTAAATTGCGACCTCAAACTTGCAACATGGAGTATCAACCGACCATCCGCCGGAGAAGTTGCTTGATCGATGGCAAGGAGATTACAATGGAGGCCAGCAGGTGTCTAAGCGCCTGCTGCTTTTAACTGTTGTCCTACGGCACGCGATCATGAATTTGTTCGTACTATCTCAAATGCTCGTCGCCATGGCTTTCGTTTGCGACATCGTCTCATTTCAGTTTCCGGATCGTAAAACCATTCTAGCATGTCTTGTGGCTTCAACAGGGCTGAGTTCCGCTCACTACTTTCTACTTTTGAGCCCGAGTGCGGGATGTTTGATGCTTTTAGCCGCGCAAGGTTTTCAGTCGCCTATCTCAGCAAGCATCGGTGGTGGATGTGGTTCTTCATGGGACTGGCGACCGGGGTCCTATTCTTAACTTATCGGGTTCCAGCAAATTTGGTTGCATTTCACGCTTCTGTTCTTATGACATTTGCAAGTTGTCAGGATGGCGATAAAACTTTGCGGCTATGGATGATGGTGGGAGCTACGGCGTGGCTTACCAATATTTTGATTAGTTCGCCGACTGCTGTTAGACTCGAAATGTGCTTTCTCGGGAGCAATCTTTTTGGATTCTGGAGATGTATGGCTATAAATTTTTTAAATCTTCTGGAATTGTCAGGAAAACTATTTGGTCGCGATGGAATACAAGAAACTTGGGAGAGGATTCGACTTCCACGAGCTCAGGAGCTTCTTTTGGAAACCTTAACAGGGCATGTAAAAGACATCGCGCTACCGACTGGACATGCCCCGAAATGGCCTCGTGATAGAGCGTCTGACACGAGTTATCTGAACGGTTGGCATCGTAGATCTTTGTCCAATCATCGACCTGAAGCTAGTATGGGTCTGTCTGTGACATACCGTCTTTTTACTCCAGACCTGGAATTTCGGATTTGGCAAGACCTTAACGGATACGGATTGAGTATTCGTGCTCGCGCTAAAGAGGCGCCGGCTTTAAATATGCACCCGTCAGCAATAGCAAAGAATTTATTTGCCCAACTAAAGTTTGCGGAAGGCATTCCAGATTTTGTTACGCTCAGGGCATAGCAATTTTCAGGACCGCTAGCGCAAGCGGTTTGGCTAAGTAAATACAGATCGAGGCTCCGAGGTCTTTGCGGGTGAGTGAATAGTGTGGCTTATAGAACAATTCAAGGCTGCAGTGCCTCCCTACGCTGGTGTTTCAGTCGGTCGCTGCTCTAAACTTTATCGCAGTACAATCCGAATTATTCGCATGGTTATTTCGCTTCAGCCTCTCTTCAAAGAGCAAGATACAGAGGCGCTGCGTGATATGATGAAAGTACGTTGTTTCTTGTTCCAGTGCGGAATGAGGTTCTCGCCAGATTACATTCCGATATCTGAAGGACTGAACCTCTGGTTGTCGACCGGTTATCCACCATCAGCTACGGCTGGCAGTTTGTTTCTTACGCACACTCCGAACGTCCCACACTCGTATATAAGCCGGTCTTACCCTAATCCAGAAATTTATCGACCTCCCCTTACCCTGCCTTTATCCCCCAGGGCTTCCCTGAACGAGCATCTGCAGGTTTCATCAGCGCAAATAACCCTGTCATACTAGGTAGTTATATTTTTGGAATTGCTTTTTCCATTTATGCAGCTAATATGGAGAAATGATTTCCAGAATTCTAACTCTCTCAGGAACCTCGAGCTATTTTCTTTTTGGGCCGCGAGGGGTAGGCAAAACAAAGTTTCTCCTTACCCACTTCCCGAATGCCCTCTACATAGACTTACTAGAGGATGAAAAGTTCAACATGCTGATCAGCTCTACTCAAAGACTAGAGCAACTTATTAACGACTCGGGGAAGAAGCAGGTTGTAATAGATGAAGTGCAAAAGATACCCAGAATCCTCGATGAAGTGCACAGGCTTATTGAGAAGAATAACATACAGTTCATCCTGACGGGCTCGAGCGCGCGAAAACTCAAACGTGCGGGAGTCAATCTACTTGCCGGAAGAGCCATTACGAAATACATGTATCCACTCACCGCGCTCGAGCTGGGCGCTAAATATGACTTTTCTAAATCATTATTGAGTGGATTGCTCCCTTCTGCATACCTCGGGGAGAACACAAAACAATATTTATCCAGCTATGTTGCCACATACTTAAAAGAGGAGATTCAACAAGAGGGCCTTACAAGAAATCTAGGCGCGTTCTCAAGGTTCCTCGAAGCCGCGTCGCTCTCTCAAGCTCAGCAGATAAATATTTCGGACGTTGCCCGTCAGTGTTCCGTCGAACGCAAAACTGTAGAGCAGTATTTCACTATCCTTGAAGACCTAATGCTCGCCACCCGGTTGCCGGTGTTTACAAAAAAGGCATCGCGCGACATGACACAACATCCAAAGTTTTTTCTTTTTGATGTAGGGGTATACCGCGCGCTTCGACCTAAGGGCCCACTTGATATGCCTGAAGAAATTGATGGGGCCGCCTTTGAGACACTTCTGCTTCAAGAGATGCGGGCAATTAACGACTACTGTGATCTCGGCTATTATTTTTATTTTTGGAGGACGAAAACAAAACTTGAGGTGGATATAATAGCTTACGGAGAGAGAGGTATTCTAGCCTGCGAGGTGAAGCGTACCGCCCACGTAAGAAGAGAGGATCTAAGAGGGCTTCTCGCCTTTAAAGAGGATTACCCAACTTCAAAGCTATTCCTATTCTACGGCGGAGAGAAACGCTACACAGAGAGCGGAATTGCATTTGTCCCGCTTAGGGAAGCGATGTCGGATATCAGAAATATCTTATCGTAGAAAGAGCTTTGGTGTTTTTTGGTGTTGGAGCCACCACAAGTTCAAGATTATTAGTAGCTCGCGGCTCGGCGTGGAGCCCACGGCATACCTGACTATTGCCCACATTCATTTGCGATGAATTCGTAGAGCTCAGTCAGATAGGCCAGTCTTTACCAGCCGCGCCACAGAGCGGCACAGCCAGGAGCCCTTAAGGGTCGCTTTGCTCGGAAGGCAGGGTCATATCGCCGAATCTCTAGGGAGGGTTTTTGCCTCGCTTCCCTAGGGGCTAATATGGCAGAGGTTAGAGCAACGCAGCGATTGCTCGCTATGAATATACTTCTGTCACGGCCGTTTTGCTGATAGGGTGACCTCAGGAATTTATTATGCAACAAAATAATCCACAAAGTGATTCGTCTGCTTCAGATTATGTCCTCCGTCTCTCTCGAGAAGTCGACGTTGTTAAAATTCAGGATCTAACTCAGGCGGTAGGTTGGGGTCGCCGTGGTGATGATAAGTGGAGAGAGATCCTTTCTAAGTCGGCTGTGGTCTGCTCGCTTTGGCACGGAGAGCGGCTAGTGGGGTTCGGTCGCATAGTTGAAGATGGGGTTATGAGCATGATGTATGACATCGCTGTTCACCCTGATTTGCAGCGTCAGGGTCTGGGATCTAAGATTATGCAGGCTCTTATTGATCAAGTTAAAGATAAAGGATACGTCTCAATAGGTCTCTTCGCCTGGGATAAGAACCCCGGAAATATTCCATTTTATGAGAAGTTTGAGTTTGTCGCGTCACACGGGATGGAGCTTGCGCGGTATATGAAGACCGAAGGGGGGAGTGAGGTTTAGTCTTAATTATCAATGGACAATCACTCGAAAAGTCACCGCTACGAATTATTTGGTGAGCAGTATGCGCGGCTTGGATTTTCTGACACATACTACTTAGGATTTCGCGATATTCCCCAACTAATTAGCGAGTATCAGCTCTCAGTTGGCCTGGCGCTTGATCATGGTTGTGGCGGAGGACGTGCGACCAGATTTCTTAAGCGGATAGGCTTCAGGACAATCGGTGTTGATAGAAATGCAGAGATGGTAAAACGAGCATTAGGGGAGGATCCTTCAGGGGATTATCGCACAGTGCCGGCAGATACCCTAGAATCTATCGCAAGCCAATCTATAGACCTAATTTTTCAAAGCTCTGTTCTCGAGGAGTATCAGTCCATCGATTCCATGATCAAAACCTTCCATGGGTTCCATCGAGTGTTACAGCCCGAGGGCAAGGTAATTATAGTTACGGCAAGTGAGGAATTGCCGAGAGGAGATTGGGCTTCCTTTTATTACCCTGATCGACACCTTACGCCTCAAAGTGGCGAGCAGGTTCGCTGTGTCGTGCGTAACTCTGATATTGTTTTCAATGACTACTATTGGACAGATAGCGATCTGCGCCGGGCATTTGACCGAAGTAGCTTTGAGGTCTTGCGGCTCCATAAGCCTCTGGCAAAAGGCGATGAGCCGTATGAGTGGCGAGATGAGACAAAACAGCCGCCATGGTCTGTGTATTTGTTACGAAAGAGAGGGTAGTGAAATTATGCGTGACAGTGAGTGGAAATTCGCGGAAGGTAATCACTAATGAGCATAAATGATTCTATAAGCTCCGCTGATAGTTTAAACCAAATAAGTGAGAGACTCGCCGCCCTCGAGAGAGAGCTAAAGTCGATACGAGAGCGTAATCTTCGAGTAGAGGCTAGTAAGGAGTGGGAGACGAGCCGCGCTAGGCTGTTTTCGATTACCGGTATTACTTATGTCACCATGCTATTAGTGTTTATGGTTTTGGGCTCCAGTAAGCCGTTTGCCGATGCCCTTGTACCGACTACAGGATTCTTCCTTTCTACGCTGTCGCTGTCGTTTCTGCGGGATCGGTTCGGGAAATAAATATTGGACCTTGAGTGTCGAGCCTGTGATTTTTTACCGCGTGGGGAACAGGCCGCGACTGGTACGCAGCCATTGCTTTGTGTCCTTTGCGTCCTTAGTGGTAAAATTATTCCGCAGCTCTTATTATCTCCTGTAGTGTTTTTATTTTTCACCACAAAGGACCCAAAGGACGCGAAGGGGGGCAGGTGTGAGAATATCATTATCTGTGTTGTCCAACACAAAAACTAACTCGGTCGCTCAAGTATGATTAATCTATCAAAAGGACAACAAGGAGCTGTTGAGATCCGTCCAAGATTTCCGGCTAATCATATCTCTATTGACCCACATGTATTTCAACTAATATCGGAAGTACAAGATCAGCTGCCGCGACACACCCGAATCATTATTACGCGTGGCTATGAAAGCGCACAGAGTGTTGTGGGTGTTTTAAGAACTATTGAACGTTTTGCTGGCTCTAAAATATTCAAGTTAATTTATCCAGTTCGCATAGCCGAGGTTCCAGAGATCTTCCTGCCTAACGGTCACGACAAAGATGGTAGGCACGTTGATTTATCAATTATGGAGAATAATAGAATCATTAAATTACTCCCGTTTGGAGTGTTTACGCCGCTGCGCATAATAGAAAAAATGCCCAACTTCACGCTGATACGATCGGCCTAATCGAGGCAAAGTTCCGTCATGTTGGCGCGCGTTTCCACAGCAATCAACTGGAGAGACTACAGATGCATGTCGATTTTGCCCCCCTGTAGATTAGCTAGAGGCGTGAAGCATTCAGGCTTGATCATCTAGCATGTGATTTTTTACCGCAGGTGGCGTAGCGGACGCGGGGGCGCGGAGAGCGACTGATACACAGCCCGCACTTTGTGTCCTTTGCGTCCTTAGTGGTAAAATAATCCTGCAGCTCTTATTATCAATCTTAAAGTGATTTTATTTTTCACCACAAAGGACCCAAAGGACGCAAAGGGGAGAAGTGTGAGAGCAGCAATTATAGGTTTATCATCTCTTAAACCACTAGCCGACAGAGATAACTTTGATAGATTGAATAATCTGCAGGTGATTTGATGACCACTACTTCACAGACATCACCTCTATACCCTTATCTTTGAAGCCCCGCTTTATAGTCTCAGGAGTATTGTCGTTTACGATTAAGACATCGACATCGCTTGAGGGGATAATTAAGTGAGGAGACGCGGCGTTTAGCTTTTCTGGTGAGGTGATTAACACTACCTCCGCCGCGCGAGAGCAGAACGCTCTCTTGATGCCGGCTTCCTCCCAGTCGCCCGTGGTGATTCCCGCTTCGGGATGCGCGCCTGTCGCGCCAAGGAAAAAAATGTCTAGATGAATCCTTTCAAGAGCGTTTAAAGTTTCCGCTCCAAGAGTCACCATAGAATGTTTGAAAAGTTTTCCACCAAGAAGAAGTACCTCAACAGAGTCGTGGTAACGTAGCTCTGAGGCGATCGTGGGGCTATGCGTAACGATGGTTATCTTTAGATCTCGGCGCAGATGACGAATCAATTGAAGATTGGTAGTGCCTCCATCAATACCTATTACCTGTCCGGGTTCGATCATCTCAGCCGCGATTTTCGCGAGTTGATCTTTTGTCTCGGTCGATAGCGACTCCCTTGTTGTGTAATCGCCCACCGCGGGAGAGGTTGATATTGCTCCTCCGTGGACACGCTGAAGCAGTCCCTGCCTGGCAAGCTCGCGGAGGTCTCTTCGGATGGCATCCTCGGAAAGATCCCATTCATTACTTAGCTCGTTGACGGCAACCTGACCGTTTTTAAGAACTCGCTCAAGAATTAATTTGCGGCGCTGAGTGGTTAACATGAAAGCTCCAAGATGATATTGACCTGCATGAAACTGCATGATAATACACGAAACCGCAGTTTATGCAAAGCAGCAAAGCATAAACTGCTATAATCATGATATTTCGTGCAATTGGGAGTGTAAGGAAATGAAGAGTTTGATGGTTCTGATAGCAGGCCCTTACAGAGGAGGGACGG
The DNA here is from genome assembly GCA_044356215.1 of Bdellovibrionota bacterium. Lineage (GTDB taxonomy): Bacteria > Bdellovibrionota_C > UBA2361 > UBA2361 > OMII01 > OMII01. The sequence continues at coordinate 7,098 of JBIKWQ010000036.1, forward strand.
GTGACGACCCGTTTCTAATGAGACGCAATCTGGATTTCCTTGAGGATGTGGCACTTCAGGTGTGGCGTAAGGGCCATATTCCAGTAATCGGAGAGTGGCTTGCTCTGCCGCTCATGCATCGAGCGGGATCGCGATCTGTTGGCGACCCAATATACAAGGAGATGGCATACCCGGTGGCGCACAGAGTTCTCGAGAGGTGCGAAGCGGTGCTTCGGGTTGGTGGGCCATCGCAGGGCGCTGACCAGGATGTTGAGTTAGCGAAAAAATTGGGACTAAAGATCTTTTTCGACGCGGAAGATGTGCCTTTAGTACAGGGAAGTGGTGATAACCTATGAACCCGAATATAGAGATCCTAGAAACTAAGATCCTATCCGATAACTGGTATATCTTGAAAAAAGTCGCGTTTCGTCAGCGAGATAAATCAGGAAATTGGACTATCCAGAATCGCGAGGTATATGACAGGGGCAACGGGGCTACTATCTTGTTATACAACGTGGAGAATCGAACGGTGATCTTAACGCGACAATTTCGCCTCCCAACTTTTGTTAATGGCAACGAGAGTGGCATGTTAATAGAAACGTGCGCGGGATTGCTCGATGACAACGATCCAAAAACCGCGATCTTACGCGAGACCGAGGAGGAAACCGGATTTAAAATTGAGAAAGTCAAAAAGATCTTTGAGGCCTACATGTCACCGGGATCGGTTACCGAGGTGCTACACTTTTATGTGGGTGAATATTCAAACGGCATGAGAGTTTCAGCAGGTGGCGGGACGGGAGCGGACGAGCAGATCGAGGTGCTGGAGCTTAAGTTTGATACTGCCTATCGCATGATAGAAAGTGGCGAAATAAAGGACGGAAAGACTATTATGCTTCTGCAGTATGCGCGTCTAAATGGGCTTTGTAACGAGCGCGGCGAGCGCGGAGGAGACTGCCGCTAAGTTACAGTCCTCACTTTGTGTCCTTTGCGTCCTTAGTGGTAAAATAATCACGCAGCTCTTATTATCGTTCCTGAAGTGTTTTTATTTTTCACCACAAGGACCCGAAGGGTGAGGAGTGTGAGAAATTACGTCTGTATTTTTACAGGCTCTGGGCTGCTCACTCCGCCTCAAACAAAAGCTGCTGCTTCTTGGTGTTTATAGCTACTGGGGTTCCAGCTGGATAAGACCCAGTGAAACATGCGTCGCAGAATTTGCCGGGTTCGGATCCTACAGCACGATAGAGCCCCTCTCTGGATAGATACGCTAATGAATCGACTCCAATAAACTTGGCTATATCCTCAACACTGCTGCGAGAGGCGATTAGCTCCTGCTTGTCGGGGGTGTCGATACCGTAGTAACACGGGTCAGTGGTCGGAGGAGAGGAGATGCGCATGTGGATCTCTTTGGCTCCAGCTTGTCTTAGCATCGCTACTAACTTTCGACTCGTGGTTCCGCGCACTATGGAGTCATCAACTACAACTATCGATTTGTCCTTTAATACAGCCGGATTCGGATTAAGCTTAATCTTTACACCGAAATCTCTGATGGACTGTTGCGGCTCAATAAATGTTCGTCCGACATAGTGATTTCGAACTAGTCCCATCTCAAATGGTATGCGTGATGCCTCGGCGTATCCGATGGCCGCCGCGACTCCTGAGTCAGGTACAGCGATCACGACATCAGCTTTAACCGGAGTCTCTCTCGCCAGCTCGGCTCCCATATTCTTGCGGACCTGATACACGTTCTTACCGAATACATTGGAGTCTGGACGAGCGAAATAAACGAACTCGAATATGCACGGAGCAGTTCTTGAGAAGCCAAATGGGAAGTAGCTGCGAGTGGAACCATCACGCAGAACCTCAATTACCTCTCCTGGCTCGACATCCCTTATGTATGTGGCGCCGATCAGATCAAAGGCGCAGGTCTCAGACGCGAAAACGATTCCCTCATTAAGTTTTCCCATCGCCAGAGGTCGTAGGCCGTACCGATCGCGGGCGGCTATCAAGCGATCCTCAAATAAAATAAGGAGTGAGAAAGCCCCATGAAGCCTCGTTAGGGCCGCCATAACATTCTCTGAGCGCGGGGCGTCCTTATCTGAGAGAGCCAAAAGATGCAGAACTATCTCGGTATCTGATGTCGAGCCGAAGATCGACCCCTGGTCGATTAGCTCCTTTCTAAGTTGCTCGGTATTAGTCAGGTTTCCGTTGTGCGCTACGGCGACGCACCCTAGAGAGATATCAGCGACGAACGGCTGGACGTTGGCTAGCTTGTTGCCTCCGGCAGTGGTGTATCGTACATGACCGATCGCTACCTTGCCGGGTAGTTTATTAAAATCGAAGTCGCTAAATACCTCAGCGACTAGCCCGAGACCCTTGTGCACATGAAAGTGCGGTCTGTCGTCGCCATTGCTCTTAGAGGTAACAACACCCGCTCCCTCCTGACCGCGGTGCTGCTGAGAGTAGAGACCTAAGTAAGTCAGGTTAGCGGCTTCAGCGTGGTTCCACACCGCCATTAACCCGCACTCATCGTGAAATTTATCTGGGCGAAGCTCCATATAAGGTCCTATTCCTCAAAAATATGATCTAAGCCACCAAACCATGCCTTGTAAGCGGCATCAGCTTGAATAGACGCGACTCCAGTGACCGATATCGTTGATCCTCCAACAACACCTTCGCCCGAGATAGCTACCGACTCAGTTTTCAGCAGATCTTTAATCGCCGCTAGGGAACTCTTGTCGCAGCTAACGATAAAACGAGCGCCACTTTCAGCAAATAAAGCTAAGTCTCGGCGCGCTGTGTCGTGAGTGAGCTTGAGGCTAACTCCCTTTGGCGCTGAATAGTCAGAGAAGCAACACTCAGCTAGCGCCACACCGAGCCCGCCTTGTGATAGATCGTGGCATGATCGGATAAGCCTCTTCGCTATAAGCTTTCTTATGGTATCGCAAGTTCTCTTTTCTAGTTCGTAGTTTAACTCTGGCAAAGCTCCACGCTCTATTCCGTGGACCTCGGCTAAATACGAGCTACCACCTATCTCTGAATCCCTGGTCTCTCCGATTAAAAGAACAACATCGCCATCATTCTTGAACCCTGCCGATACAGCGAGAGATGCGTCATCAAGGAGTCCTACAACGGCTAGTGTCGGAGTTGGTTGAATTCCCTGTCCCTGAGTTTGGTTGTAAAGACTTACATTACCGCTAACAACTGGAACGTCAAAAGCTCGGGCGGCTTCACCAAGTCCAGCGATGCTGTTGGCTATCTGCCACATCGTCTCTGGAACCTCTGGGCTAGGCATATTTAAGCAATCCGATATACCGATCGGCGTAGCGCCTGAACAAGCGATGTTTCTTAAGCTTTCAGCGAGTGAATGCGCTGCACCGAGGCGAGCATCGATCACGCAGAAGCGCGAATTGCAATCTAGCGATATCGCTATTCCTTTCTCCTTTCCGTTAGGTCCCATCACTCTGACAAGACCTGAGTCTGAGCCAGGATGAACAACAGTAGCCGCGCGTACAGTTGAATCGTACTGATTGTAAACAGCGTGACGTGAACAGTTATTGGCTGAGCCTAGTAGATCAATCCAAGTTTGGCCGAGATCTTTGGGCTCTGGCACAGAGGCTGGATCGATCGGCGACATCAGCAACGGGTCGCTTGGAGCCTTTGTTGGCCAATTGTATTCAGGAACGGCGCTGGTAAGTAGGTGCGCTGGCATCTTAGATACGAGCTCGTCGTGCCAGTAAAGCTCAACATCCTCGCCAGCGATTACTTCGCCGATCGCCACAGCATCAAGCTCCCAACGGGTGAAGATCTCAATTAGCTTATTCTCTTCACCTGCTTTAACTATAAATAGCATGCGTTCCTGAGACTCGGAGAGCATGATCTCATAGGGATTCATCCCTGTTTCTCGCTGCGGAACTCGATCTAGGTGAAGACGCACGCCGTTTTTACCGCGATCAGCCATCTCAAAAGATGAGCTTGTTAGTCCAGCGGCGCCCATATCCTGCACGCCCACCACGCAACCACTCTTAAAAGCCTCAAGACACGCTTCAAGTAGTAGCTTTTCCTGGAAAGGATCTCCTACTTGAACAGTTGGGCGCTTAGCCTCTGAGTTATCACCAAATTCCTCAGAGGACATGCTAGCACCGTGGATTCCGTCTCGTCCGGTCTTCGAGCCGACATAGAGCACAACGTTACCAACTCCGCTCGCGGTTCCGAGGAAGACCTCGTCCTGGTTCACTATTCCGAGCGCGAACGCATTTACGAGGCAGTTTCCGTTAAACGAACGATGAAACGCGAGCTCTCCGCCAACAGTTGGGATTCCCATGCAGTTGCCGTAGAATCCGATTCCGTTAACAGCTCTGCGAAGAAGATAGCGACTCTTTGGAAGAGCTGGATCTCCGAAGCGTAATGAATTTAAGAGAGCGACAGGGCGCGCCCCCATTGTGAAAACATCGCGTAAAATTCCACCTACGCCTGTAGCTGCTCCTTGAAACGGCTCGATAAATGACGGGTGGTTGTGGCTCTCTACTTTAAATACGGCTGCTTGATTGTCGCCTATGTCGACCACACAAGCATTCTCTCCAGGTCCAACTATTACTCGTGGTCCCTTAGTGGGGAGAGTTTTTAGGTGGATTTTGGTGCTCTTGTATGAGCAGTGCTCGGAGAATAGGGCGGAAGCGATTCCTAGCTCAACCATATTGATCGGTCGACCGAGCGCTTTGATGATCGCCTCAAACTCACCCGCCTTTAATCCGTGGGAGCGTGCGTCCTCGGGTGATGCGTGTCGCATCCATGGAGAGGATGACGGTTGTGAAGGTTTATGTGTGGCTGGCTGAGACGCTGTCATAGAAAAGATTCGAGGCTCCAGGTAATCAACGACGTCTGGAATTCAGGCGTCGAGCGGGTTTTATAAAGCAGTTTTGTAAAAAATGCCTTCGCTAAAGTGTATAACGTCTAATAATTACTCTCAATCTTAAGGGGGTTTCAGTGTAAAAAATTTGATGGATAGAAACCTTTGGTCTTAGAGGTTTGTGATCAATTCAAGAGGCTTGATGATGCGTGTAAAGGAGGCGGATTGGGAGATATAAATGATTAGATACAATAAGTTATGCTGCCAGTGTTAATCTTGAAGAGAGATTTTTACAGGCGTCCAAACGAAGAGAACCTAGTTTGATTCTGTTAGAGAAAATCACCACGGAAAGGATCTCTTTAAAAAGTGTGTAACGTAAAGGCGAGATAGATATCTGCCGACAGTACAAATAGTCCCGGAGCGCTAAATCATTTGAGGCACTTGTGACATCAAACTCATAGAAGCCGAAAGTGTATCGGTGCCTCAAGGTTAAAAAGTGTCGGGTCTTGGGTAGTTGTGGCACTAGCTTGGGTCGTCTACCGTGAATGCATAGGGCCTCAAGCGTGTTAACGAGATAACGTTAAGGAGAAAGTTCCATGAGCGAAGATTTTCGTAAGCTAATTGAAGAGGATCGCGAGACTCGAAAGAAGTCCTCATGGAAAGGGACGATGATGCAGTATCTCGAGTTAGTTCGAGAGAATCCCAGCATTCATAAACTGGCGCACAAGAGGCTCTACGACATGATTAACGACCGAGGTATGGTCGAGGTTGATCTAGAGCAGAATCCGCGCATGAAGCGGATCTTCAAAGGAGAGAAGCTAAAGGTATTTAATTTCTTCTCTGACGAATTCTTCGGTATGGAGAAGACGATCAATCAGATCGTCCGCTATTTTCACTCAGCATCGCTGAAAGGTGAGGAGAGTCGTCAGGTGCTCTATCTTGTGGGGCCAGTAGGTTCCGGAAAGAGCTCTTTAGTAGACAGGTTAAAAAAGGGCCTGGAGTACCTGCCCCCCATTCACGCTATTGAAAATTGCCCGATGTTTGAGGAGCCTCTGCACTTAATTCCAAGGCATCTTCGTAAAGAGTTTTCAAAGATGCTTGGCGTTGAGATCGAGGGAGATCTCTGTCCAGTATGCCGCTATAGGTTAAAAGAGGAGTTCCAAGGAAAGTGGGAGGATGTCCCTGTTCGTACCTACGACTTTAGTATCAGAGCTAAGCGTGGAGTCGGAGTGGTTCCACCTGTGGATCCGAACAATCAAGATACCAGTGTGCTAATCGGCGGTGAGGATATCTCTAAGCTAGATATGTACTCTGAGGGTGACCCACGCGTGTTGGATTTAACTGGAGCGTTAAACGTAGGAAACCGCGGAATGGTTGAGTTTATCGAGGTTTTCAAGAACGAGACTGAATACCTGCACGCGATGATCACAGCGACTCAGGAGAAATCGATCCCAGCTCCTGGTCGTCACGGAATGATCTATGTTGATACATGTATCGTGGCGCATTCTAACGAGGCGGAGTGGAAAAAGTTTAAGAGTGATCACACAAACGAGGCGATCCTTGACCGTATCGTAACCGTAAAGGTGCCTTATAACTTGCGGCTCTCAGAGGAGGTGAAGATCTACAAGAAGATCATTCGCCAATCACAGTTCACGGCTGATATAGCCCCTCACACGATAGAGATCGCTTCGATGTTCGCGATCCTGTCGCGACTTGAGCCGACTAATAAATGTGATCTGATGACTAAGCTAAAGCTCTACAACGGTGAGGAAGTTGTAGAGAAGGGCAAGACAAAGCGCATCGATGTAGTCGAGCTGCGAGAAGAGGCGAAGAGTGAGGGCATGAACGGAATATCTACCCGTTTCATTATGAAGGCTCTCGATAACGCGCTCTCAGATAACATAGAGCAGAACGCGATCCATCCGATCTCGGTCAGAGAGGCTCTCGTGCATATGGTTAAGGAGGCTGATTTCGCCGATGACGTGAAGAAACGTTATCTAGAGTTCCTCCAGGATACCCTGCACAAGGAGTACCTAGAGGTTCTTGAGAAAGAGATTACTAAGGCGTTTGTTTACTCGTATCAGGAACAGGCGGAGTCGCTCTTCCAGAATTACCTCGATCACGCTGAGTCCTATGTAACTAAGAAAAAGTTTAAGGATCGCAGCACAGGTGAGGTTCTTGAGCCCGATGAGGGCTTTATGAAATCGATCGAGGAGCAGATAGCCATTATCGGCACCGCGTGTGACGGTTTTAGGCAGGAAGTCATAGCGTTTCTCTGGTCAGCGGGGCGTAGAGGCGAGAAGGTGAGCTATGAGAGCTATGAGCCACTTAAAGAGGCGATCGAGAAAAAGCTCATGGCGAGCGTTCGTGATGTCTCGCGAATTATCACTAAAGCTAGAACCCGTGATGATGATCAGCACAAGAAGTATGGACGCATGGTCGAGCAGTTGATCAGGAACGGGTATCCAGCGAGTTGTGTTGATGTGATTCTGAAATACGCTGCTAATAATCTGTGGAAGGATTAAGGCTGCTTTCTAAGGAAGGTGTAGCTGATTCATGACAACTATTTTTAGACCGTACACATCTTCGTCGCAGCGCTCTGACCGGAGCGCTCGCGACCGGATGAGGCATAGGCGTAAGATTCAGGATTCAATCCGCGATAATATCGGTGACATCCTCGCTGAGGAATCGATCATCGGCCGTGATAAAGACAAGATCATTAAAGTTCCGATCCGATCAGTTAAGGAGTATCGGTTTATTTACGGCGATAACGCTCCTGGAGTAGCGCAGGGAAATGGCGAGCAGAAACCTGGAGATGTCGTAGATCCAGGAAAAGAGGAGCCCGGACAGGGTAAGGCTGGAGACCAGGGTGGAGTCGACGCCTTTGAGACCGATATCACGCTAGAAGAGCTAATAGCGATAATGTTTGAGGACCTCGAGCTCCCGGAGCTTGAGCGGAAAGCCCTTAAGGAGGTCGTCTCAGAGGACGCCAGAAAGCGTAAAGGTCATCGAAAAGCTGGTATACGTCCGCGGTTAGATAAGCGCGCCACGGCACGCAACAGGATCCGTCGCAAACTCTCTGTGCGAGGTAGTAGGGGAGAGGAGTTGGATGAGGATGGCGAGGAGAAGCGCTTTCCGTTTCACGAGGACGATATGAGTTATTTTCATATCGCTCCAACGACCAGAGAGGCTTCTAACGCTGTGGTGTTCTGTATTATGGATACATCAGGTTCGATGGGAACTGTGAAGAAGTACCTAGCACGCAGCTTCTATTTCTTGCTCTATCAGTTTGTCAGGCAGAAATACGCTAATGTTGAAGTGGTCTTTATCGCGCATCATACAGAGGCTAAGGAGGTATCTGAGAGCGATTTCTTCCACAAGGTAGAATCCGGTGGAACATATATCTCTTCAGGCTATCGCAAGGCGCTAGATATTATTAACAGTAGGTATCATCCGTCGTTGTGGAACATCTACGCGTTTCACTGCTCTGATGGTGATAATTTTTATTCTGATAACGAGCGGGCACTGCAAGCTGCTGAGGAGTTGTGTCAGGTATGCAACCTCTTTGGCTACGGCGAGATTAAGCCGGCAGGGAGCGCCTACTACAGCGGAAGCATGTTAGAGGTATTCGGTCAGATCCAGGCTGAGAACTTCCACATGATTACGATCGAGAAAAAAGAGGATCTTTGGGAGGGATTCCGAAGTTTCTTAATGAAGGATAAGGCTAGTGGGGTATCAGCGCATGGCAAGGTATTTGGCCAGAGCGAGGGTGCCTCGGCGGCCGCACCGTGAGAAGGTATGTCATTTAATATTGAAGAGCTTGCTTCCTGGGACGACCGTATCAAAGAGCTCGTTGAGCGCTTCGGTCTAAAGTGCTATCCGCAGGAATTTGAGATCTGCGATCATAACGAGATGCTCGGATACATGGCCTATACCGGCATGCCGTCCCACTATCCGCACTGGTCCTATGGTAAGTCGTACGAGCGCCAGAAGACGATGTATGACTACGGGGCGTCTGGACTTCCGTATGAGATGGTGATCAATTCGAATCCTTGTCTCGCCTACCTGATGCGGGATAACACGCTGCTGCTGCAAGTTCTAACTATCGCGCACGTGTACGGGCACAATGATTTTTTCGCTAATAATTTCACCTTCACTAGCGGCACAGATGCGAGGCATGTTTTGGAAAAATTTAAGAGTGGAGCCAATCGAATAGCCAGCTATCATGAAGATCCGTCGATTGGCATAGATGCGGTTGAGGATATCATCGACCACGCACATGCAGTTTCATACCAACGCTCGCGCAACTTAGCTATAGTTCAGCTATCAGACGACGAGCAGAGGGTGCGTCTGTGGGAGAGGTCCCAACCAGCAGCAGATCCGTGGCGCGAGATACATCCGACTCCGGAATATGTTCAGCCGGATCTCTCGCGTACTCCAGCGGAGCCGCAGGAGAATCTCTTGCAGTTTATAGCGCGATACAACCCATATCTACCTGAGTGGAAACGCGACATCCTTGAGATCGTCGATCGTCAGGCACAGTATTTCATGCCGCAGATGGAAACTAAGATCATGAACGAGGGGTGGGCTAGTTATTGGCACCACAGGATCTTAAATGAGCTTAAGCTTCCGCAAGGGATGCATCTGGAGTTCTTAGTTAGACACAATCAGGTGTTACGACCGCATCCTGGAGGCCTTAATCCTTATCACCTAGGTTTTGTGCTGTGGCACGATATCGAGCGTCGATGGAACGCGGGAGATACGGGGCGCGAGTGGAGTGACGACAAGCCGCGGGCCGATTTATCAAGCCTTGATGAAAACGATACACCAGGCCGCAAAAAGATCTTTGAAATTAGAGAGACTGATCGTGATCAGTCTTTTTTAAGACGCTTTTTAACGCGTGAGTTAATGGATGAGCTGAATCTTTTCCAGCACGAGAGGCGAGGTAAAGAGCGGGTAGTAACGAAAGTACCTGATGACGAGGGCTGGAAGGAGATGCGAGATAATTTAATTAAGAGCGTTGGCGCAGGTTCCCTTCCTGTCATAAAGGTAGAGGACGCCGATTTTGGTCGTAATAGGACTCTTTACTTAAAGCACTACCATGACGGCCGCGACTTGCAGCTCGAATACGCGGATCATACACTTCGGCACATCGCGGGCTTATGGGAGCGTGAGGTTGTCCTTGAGACGGTGATTAGCGGTAAGCCAAGCATCCTTAAGCTGGTTGGCGATTCAATGAAAATTGAACGGCTTTAGGCGCGTTCTAAGATGGTGGCTATTCCCATACCTAAACCGATACACATGGTCACTAGGGCATAGCGCTTCGATGATCGCTCTAGCTCGTCTATGGCCATGCCTATTAGCATAGCTCCCGTCGCACCCAAAGGATGCCCCAAAGCGATCCCCCCGCCATTGACATTAACTTTGTCAGGATCGATCCCGAGCTCTCGCATTGTTACGATCGGCACTGGGGCGAAGGCCTCATTGATCTCCCATACGTCGATATCGCTGACATTTAGCCCCGCTTTTAGTAGCGCTTGTCGTGAGGCCTCAATAGGTCCAGTGAGCATCACTCGCGGTGGTGACCCGATCGCTGACTGCGAAACGACGCGAGCGCGAGGCTTTAAATCGTAAATTTTTAGCGCGTCTTCACTCGCTATCAGCACCCCGGCAGCTCCATCAACGATAGCAGAGGCGTTGCCCGCCGTTATAATTCCACCCTCTGGTTTGAAGACGGTCTTAAGGCCGGCGAGGGCCTCGGCTGAGGTATCTGGACGAGGATTGTCATCGGTGCGCGTTACATTAGTAGCTCCCGATTCATCAGAGTATGGAACATCGATTACGCTTTTTGAGAAGTGGCCCTGATCAATTGCTTGCTTCGCGAGTCTCTGAGAACGGAGAGCAAAATCATCCGCGTCTTGGCGCGATACTTGGTACTGCTCGGCTAGCAACTCAGCCGCGAAGCCTTGTTGTACTAGGTCCGGATGGAACTTCTTTAAGAGGGGGCTCTCCGCTCCGCCACAGTCGCTAAACATCGGCACTCGCGTCATATGCTCAACGCCACCGCCGATCGCCAGTTGATAAGTTCCAGCTAGGATCGAGCTTGCGGCGAAGTTCACAGCCTGCTGCCCAGAGCCGCACAGGCGGTTGATCGTTGTAGCTGGCACAGAGAATGGCCAACCGGAAGCGAGCACACCGGCTCTTCCAATACACCATCCCTGCTCCAGGGTCTGAGTTACACATCCAACTAATACGTCATCGATACACTTAGCGTCGAGCTTGTTGCGTGAGATTAAGGCGTTTAAGGGGAAAGTTAAGAGATCAACTGGATGGATCCCGGCGAACTTTCCTTTTTTACGCGCGCGTGGAGAGCGAGTTGTATCTACTATGTAAGCTGATCTCATATTCAACGGTTTCCCCGAAAATTCACTGTTGGGCGTCACTTAAAGACGCATGTTGATCTTAACCTTGGAAATAAGCTAAGCGAAAGCCCTGTTACATGATACAGCTATTCCACCAGCGATATCTCAGCTCGCCTATTGAGCTGTCTTCCCGCTGCGGTGCGATTAGTCGCCACCGGCTTCTTCGCGGAGAAGCTCTCAATCTTAATCTGGTCGAGCGCTATACCTCTTCCAGCTAGGTACGCCGCGACGGAGTCTGCGCGCGCCTGAGCGAGCTTATCGTTATAATCAGGCCTTCCTGTGTCGTCGGTATGCCCAGCCACTAAGATTCGCGAGAATTTTGGGTTCTTTTTTAGCGCTTCAGCCGCAGCTTCAAGGCCTGAATAGGCGCCTAGCCGGAGATTTGTTTGATCCTCATCGAAGAACACCGTGTAGACACCTCCGATGGGATCAGAACAGAGTGAAGAATCCAGCTTGTTTTGAATCTTTAGAAGTGAGTTGTGATTGGCGGCGGCTTGAACTTTTAGCGCTGCTAGCTGTCTGTTCTGTTCTAATTGAACACCTTCCTCTAAATCATACCCCATGCCCATTAGAAGTCCGGCAGCCGCTCCGAATCCGGAGCCAACTGCTGTGCCGTTGCCTGGGGTGCTTACTTGATTTCCGACGACCGCGCCAGCGCCGGCTCCCCAGCCCGCTCCTAAAAGCGCTCCGGCGACGGTTTTGTCTGGTCCGGCCTGTGGATTCGAGCAGGCTAGGAAACCTGTGGTCGTTAGAATGAAAAGTATAATCCTAAAAAGAGCAGTTGCGGGTCTGAAAACGGCGCATCTGCTCAAAATCACTTTGGCTTTTGAATTTTCGGTGCTCACCCTGACGGTGCCAGGGTTGCGCTCCGAAAAATTCAAAAATCCTGCGTGCTTTTGAGCATCTGCACCATTTTCATCCACCTTAACTGCTCTTTTTAGGATAATTCTGATTGTTCGATCACCGCGCTTTGGCATTTCAGGCTCCTCTATTTGAATTTCAAATCCGACTGCTACGCTCATCAAGCGTCAGAGTAAGGCTTCACGAAAAGCGAAAACGCTAAAGCCTCCCCTTAATTCTATTAGTCGGAGGATAGGTAAAAAAACTATACAGTTTTTTTAGGTCCCTTTATTGAGCCTAAGACGATCGAGGCCACTCCAAGAGCGGCAATAATCAGCCAAATCAAGGGGATAGGAAGATTTGTGAAAGTGCTAGGTATACTTAGGAGCGATACTTCCATTGGTAACACTGTTTCGGAGTATGGGGGTAGGGAAGCCAGTGTCCTCCCCATTGGATCGACTACAGCGGTCAGGCCGGTGTTAGTGGATCGAAGTAAAAAGCGTCTGTTCTCAATAGCGCGGAAGCTAGCGATCATGTGGTGCTGATACGGAGCCACGGTGTCTCCGAACCAGACATCATTTGTTTGGTTAACAAGGAGCTCGGCTCCTGCGGCTGTTGCCTCGCGCGCTAGTCTCGGAACAACATCTTCGTAACAGATCAGAGGAGAAACCTTAACGGTGCGGCCATCAGATAGCGGATAGGAGAATATTCGCGCCCTATCCCCAGCTATAAAATCTCCAGCGGTGTTATTAATCTCTTTGAGCCACGGGAGCCAGTCGCCTAGCGGTGTGTATTCACCAAAAGGCATCAAGATCCTTTTGTGGTAAGGTGGCTGAATAGAGCCATCAGGGGCGATTAAAACTGAGCTGTTAAAAAACTCCCGCTCTGAGCGCGCCGTGATTCCACCAACAAGGAACGCTGAGCCATCGGCGAAAAAAGGGAGAGGGGTGCCTTGTGATACATGTTCAACGTTATCTGGAAAGACCTCAGGTATCGTCGATTCAGGCCAAATAACTAGTGTGTCCTTGGCGGAGACCAGGGCGCTTGTTCTAAGGTAGTGTTCCCGATTGACCGTGAAAACAGTCATACCAGAGTACCTTTTTAAAGCTACATTTCCCTGAATCATAACCGTCGATAAAGGGCTGGACTTCTGGCTGGATAACACTTGCTCTATCCACACACCATAACCCAAGCTGGCGCTAAGGCATATTAAAGAGCCCACCCTAGAGAGCGGCGCCACTCGAGCTCCGCCGCACAGACTCTCCACTACCCACATCATTATAAAGGTGATCCCAGGAACACCAACAACTCCGGCGATCTGCGCTAATGGAACGAATCCAAGTTGAGTGTGTCCGAAGTCCCACGGAAATATCTTAATCCAAAAGTGATGCGCAATTACCCACGAGAGCGCGGCGCGTATCCCAGCTCGCGCGCACCATCTTGGAAGCCTATCAAAGCTAAACGCCCATATGAGAAACTGAATTGAGCTAGCAACAGCGTAAAAAACAAAGACCCCAAGGGCTGGAGCAAGGGGCATTCCGCCGAAGTCTTTAATAGTATTAAGGAGCCAATAAAAGCCCCCTAAATAGGTGATAATCCCCGCGACGAATAGCCGCTTTTGACGACCCTCTCGAATAGTGAGTGCGGCGTAAAAAAGCGGTAGTGATGTCCACCCAAGAGCGGCGCACAACGCTGTACCAGGATAGTACCAGGCACAAACGAGCGCGCATGCCGCGATGATTGAGGTGATCCAGGCTATCACGCGAACGGATTGGAGCAGAACGACGCGCCAGCGAGGATGGTTTCAATCCATAGGAGTCGGTTGTATTTAGCTGTGCGCTCACCGCGGCACACTGAGCCTGTTTTGATCTGGCCGCATCCTGTAGCAACAGCAAGATCCGCTATCGATGTGTCTTCGGTCTCTCCTGAGCGGTGCGACATTATCGATGTATAGCCGTTCTTGTGCGCGAGATTAATCGCCTCTAGGGTTTCGGTTACTGTCCCGATCTGATTCAATTTGATCAAGATCGAGTTACCAGCTCCGCGTGTGATGCCATCCGCGAGTCTCTTTGTGTTGGTAACAAATAGATCGTCACCAACGAGTTGAACTCGGTCGCCGATCTTCTCAGTCATCATGCGCCAGCCATCCCAGTCGTTCTCATCAAGGCCGTCCTCGATACTAACGAGAGGGTATTTGTCAGCCCAGCCAGCGTATAGATCGACTAAGTCAGATGATGAGTACTCTTCCTTGGTGCTTTTCTTGAATATGTAGGTGCCTTTCTCTTTGTTGAAGAACTCACTCGCTGCTACATCGAGGGCGATCGATACGTCGTTACCAGGCTCATAGCCGGCGTCTACAATCGATTCCATTAAAGTCTCAAGTGTCGCTGTTGGACTATCGAGGTCTGGGGCGAATCCTCCCTCGTCACCGATACCAGTTGAGAGCCCCTTCTTCTTGAGGTTCTTTTTTAGCGCGTGGAAAACCTCAGAAGCGCAGCGGATGTTCTCAAAGAACGTTGAGGAGACCGTTGGCACGATCATGAATTCCTGGAAGTCGAGTGAATTGGCCGCGTGAGCTCCACCGTTTATGATATTAACCAGAGGAATCGGGAGTTGCCTGGCGTTAGCTCCGCCGATGTAGCGAAAAAGAGGAATGCGCAGGTGATTGGCTCCAGCGTGAGCTGCGGCGAGACTCACTCCTAGGATCGCGTTGGCGCCTAAGCGGCTCTTGGTCTCAGTGCCGTCTAGGTCGATTAATTTACGATCGAGGTTGGCTAGCTCAAGCACATCGTGTCCGGCGATTACAGGGGCGATCTTCTCCTTGATATTCTCAACAGCCTTTAGCACACCTTTTCCCAGGTACCTCTCGTTGTCTCCATCTCTAAGCTCCAGCGCCTCATACTCACCAGTTGAAGCTCCAGATGGCACCATCGCTGTGCCCTGTGACCCGTCCGCTAAACATACGGTGGCCGCCACTGTCGGAAAGCCACGCGAGTCGAGACATTCATAGGCTGTTACAGATGTTATTTCACTAGGCCGCTTTGACATAAGAATCCCTAAAAATAGTGGCACTAAAATAAGTTAAGTATAAAAGTTTGGCCAAGGAGTGTTAAGCCGGTACGGGATACTAGCGCTCTTAGGCGGGGGTGTAAACTGTGCAGAATCGTAACTACTCACCGGATTTTTTGGATCGTGGCCGTAATTACATCTCTAAAGCCGAATCTTAGAGTTTCACCTTCTCTCCCAATCAATTACAGGGTATCCTGTGCTCTATGCGTTCGACAGCCACACTTTTCATCCTTTTAGGAGCACTAGCGCTAGCGGCCTTCTCATTCCTCTCTGATGACGGCTTCGGTAAATTATCAAATTTAAACCGTAATCTTGAGCAGCAGCGGCGTACTAACGAGAAGCTGTCGGATACTGTTCACGCTCTCAAAAGGGAGGTGCGCGGTTTGCAGTCAGACCCACGCGCTGTTGAGAAGGCCGCCAGAAGTGAGCTTGGAATGGCGCGCCCAGGGGAGATGGTAGTTATATTCGAGAAGCAGGACCCTCGCGGGGCCGTGGCTCGGGATTCGGCTTTGGCGGAGGGTAGTGATGCAAAAGCCCGCTAGAGTTTTAAACGATGAAAAGCTCGAAAGCTCCAACACGGATAGGTTGAACGCCGGGACTAACGCAGCGCGGCCAGAGCAGGTGAATTTCAAACCGTGGCGTCGAAGGGCAGGCGCGGCGACTGATCTTACGAAGGTTAAATCCATTTTATCAAAGGTGCTGTCGCATAGAGGCTTAGACAAAAAGGTCGAGCGTTACGGATTTATTCTGCACTGGCACGAAATCGTAGGGGAGCGTTTAGCTGAGGTTAGCAAGCCAGAGTGTATCGTTAACAAGCAGCTTATTGTGAATGTTATGCATCCTGCGTGGGCGCAAGAGTTAACGATGATAAAACCGGTTTTGCTGGAATCTCTGGTTAAGTTCCTCCGTCCAGGCGATGTCGTTAAAGACATGACATTTAGAGTGCGGCAGCTAGACAGCTTCAAAGAATAGAAGAACAGAATTACCGTACTTTCTCTGAGCTGTTTCTTTGAGCGTGGTTAAATCGATTGGCTCATACTCTTTTGGATCTATCTGAACGATGATCTTACCGCCCGTAGCTACTAGGTGTGGTCTCTCAGCTAGCGAACGCATAGCTTCGATCCAGATCCCTTGGTACTGCGGTGGCGCGACATAGATCAGATCGAAACTCTTCTGAGTGTGCTTGATGTAGATAAAAGCGTCGGTGTGGCGCACCTCAGCGCGATCACTCAACCCGCACGTAGTGAGATTATCTTTGATAGTCGCCACAGCGCGCGCGTTCGTGTCTAAAAACACGCAGTAGCCGGCTCCCTGACTGAGAGCCTCGATTCCGACAGCACCTGTGCCTCCAAAGAGATCTAAAACCGAGATCCCCTGAAGCGTTGGACGCAAGATATCAAAGAGTGATGTCTTCACACGGTCTAAGATCGGGCGAGTTGAATCACCAGGCACAGCCTTTAGCGGCCTGCCCTTTGCTGTTCCACCTATAACGCGCATCTTTGAACTAGAGAGTTCTCTCCATATCCCAGTTCTCAAGGTAGTCCCGAATAAACGCTAGGAACTGGCCCCCAAGAGAGCCATCTACGATACGATGGTCGTAAGATAGAGTTAGGTAGCAGATCTGGCGAATCGCGATCATATCATCGATCACCACAGGGCGCTTTTTGATCGCTCCTAAGCAGAGGATAGCCACCTGAGGTTGATTGATAATCGGAGTGCCGATGATCGTTCCGAAGACTCCCGGGTTTGTTACTGTGAATGTTCCACCAGCGACATCATCTGGCACGAGCTTTTTATTGCGAGCTCGTAGGGCCAGATCGTTTAGCGATCTAGCGATCCCAACTAGGTTCTTCTCCTCAGCTTTCTTGATAACTGGAACGATTAATCCCGTGTTGCCAAGAGCGACAGCGCAGCCTAGGTTTACATGTTTCTTGAGGATTATCTTCTTTCCATCAACAGACGCGTTAACATAAGGGAAAGCCTCTAACGCCTTAACAGTAGCCTCTAAGAAAAACGGCGTGAAGCTAAGTCCAAATCCCTCGCTCTTTTCAAAGGCTGATTTGTTCTTTGCGCGCCAATTGGCGATGTTTGTCACGTCCACTTCCTGTATCGAGTAAACGTGAGGAGATGTGTGCTTGGAGCGTACCATGTGATCAGCGATCGCTTGGCGCATGGCGTCCATTACAACAACTTTACTTCCGTCGCTACCCCAATCTCCGATTGATGGGGCGGGGGCCGCGGCTGGCTTGGCGCTTGGCGCTGGTGTGCTTGGCGCTGGTGCGCTAGGTCTCTCAACCGCGGCTGGCTTAGCTGAGCGAGTCTCTACATACTTGAGAAAATCTTCTTTGGTTACCCGACCACCTTGGCCAGAGCCTGTTACGTTGTTTAACTCAGCGAGTGAAACACCATGCTTCTCGGCTAAGCTTTTCACCAGAGGTGAATAGTATCTGCCGCTTTCATCGTGGGGTTCCTGAGCGGTTGCTGCTGCTGGTTCCGGAGCGAGCTGAAGTGCGGCGCTTCCCTTTGAAACAGGAGCGGCGGTCTCAGCTTTCGGAGTAGGAGCTGCTGCTGAACCCTCTGTGTCGATGATGGCGATCTTTGTTTTAACTGGAACTACGTCACCCTCCGCAAAGAGGATCTCAGTTATCACTCCAGCCGCCGGAGCTGGTATCTCTGAGTCAACTTTATCGGTCGAGATCTCAAGTATTACTTCGTCCTTCTGAACGGTGTCGCCTACCTTCTTGCGCCACTTGGAGACTGTGGCTTCAGCGATCGACTCTCCCATCTGGGGCATTAGCATCTCGACTTTCATTTTCTTGGTAACTCCTCGGATATAAGTAACATGGTGATCAAACGGGCCGAGTATAGACTGTAACAGGCTTAATAGAAAAGATAACTAAGGCTTGGTCAGTCATACACAACAGGAGCTAGTGAGATGCCTGCAGTACGGCAAAATGGTGCTCAAATGGTGAGTTTTGCAGGTGGGGATTGTGTTTTAGCGCACGGTGTCGCTTGGCCCATCTGAAATTTAATAGTGGTTGCTCTTTGGGCGATGCAGTTGGATAAAGGTAGTGATATCAGAGCTTTATTAGTCAGGGCGTGTTCGCCATTCGTTTGGCATCTTAAGTAAATTGAAGATCTATGCACACGATCTATGCCAACCCGGCATCCTACAAAGGGGGTCCCTTTAAAAAGGGGGGGGCGGCCATTAATTGATTCTAGATTTTTAGAGCTTGCTATGACTCGTCCGACTTTTGCTATTTATACGGTAATCGGTTTCGCCATCGCTGTCGCGGTGTCTGGGGTTCTGCTCATGGCTGGATTGCAGCGGGCATTTGAATCTAACCCGATTTTTAACGGGCTCATCTTAGGAATTCTATGTATCGGTATCGCTGCCGCAATTAGGCAGCTGCTCAGGATCGATTACTCCGCACGCTGGATGTCAGCGCGGCTAAAGACTACTGACGTTAAGGATCCAGTTCCATTTCTTCTTGTCCCGCTGACTCCGCTTATCGGAAGTAAGGGTCCACAAGGAAGCTGTAGCACATTATCTTTAAAGGCTATGATCGACGGAGTTTTCGTTCGAGTAGACGATGGGCGTGATGTCTCACGCTATCTGATGAATGTACTGATTCTTATGGGACTGCTCGGAACTTTTTGGGGATTGCTTCAAACAGTTGGTGGTATCGGCGCTGTAATCGGCGGACTGAATCTAGGAAATGGCGATATTACGGCGGTTTTTAATGAGTTTAAAGAGGGTCTACAGAAACCTCTGGTGGGAATGGGGATCTCGTTTAGTGCCTCGCTTTTCGGCTTAGCTAGTTCACTAATACTTGGCTTTATGGATCTGCAGGCAGGAAGAGCGCAGAACCTATTCTGTGCCGAGCTTGAGGAGATCTTGGGATCAAAAGACGGAATGACTGGTGGCTTTGATGACTTCTCCGGTATCAAGTTTCCTGTTAACAACACCGGTGGTGGCTATCAGGATGCTGTAGTGCACAGCTTGACTGAGCAGTTAGAGCGTCTTCACAAAACGCTGCGTCAGCAAGCTGAAGTGAGGCAATCCGAGCAGAGTAATGCCCGCACTTTGCAAGAGATCTTGGTTGCTCTCGACGCTCATCTTAAGTCTCAAGCAACGTTCTTGCAGAAGATGGTTTCGTTCCAGCAAGATGCCGCTCCTGTAGTGGAGAGATTGTCTTCATTGCTTAATGGCCCGGCGGTAGGAGCCCTTGAACAACACGCGAGAAGTATCGATTTGAGTATAAAGGATCTGCCGCGACAAATGGCTGTGTCAGCGGATATGCAAACAGAGGAGCTTCGTGGTGAGCTCCGGGTGATAGCGCGTCTATTAGCTGGACCTGGGGTCCCTGGCAGGTCGGCAGCTCGTGAAACTGAGGTAATCGCGCCAAACAGCGAGGGTTTATAAGATGAGCTACGCGTCTCGTAGAGTTAAGCGCCGCGATTTTGATGTTTGGCCAGGGTACGTTGATGCCCTCTCATCGATGTTGATGCTAATTGCGCTCGTGTTGATGGTGATGGTGGCGGCGCAGTTCTACTTAGGCAATGCGCTAAATACCAAGGATGTCGCGCTAGATGAATTGGCGGTAAGGCTTAGAGCGCTAACGGATTCATTAAATCTAGAGCAGAATACGACTAAATCTCTTAAGGCGAAAAACGCGGAGCTAGAGGCGAATTATGAAAGGGGGTTGCTGGAGCTAAATCTTCTTAAGACAACGGTGGCCGAAAAAGAGAAGCTCGCAATGGCGTATCAGGCAGATCGCGACGCGGCGGCAGGTGAATTAAATAAAGCTAAGGGGCAGGTTGATTCGTTGAATTTACAGCTTTCAACGTTGGCTAAGCAGGTAGAGGAGCTTAATAAACATCTAGCGCTTCTCACGGCGGATCTTACCTCTACAAAGAGCACACTCCTGGATAAGGATAAGCAGATTAAAGATCTCGATCAGAAGCTTAAAAAAGCGATGCTTAAGAAAGTTGAGGAGTTGGCGGATTACAGATCCGATTTCTTCGGTAAGTTGAAGAAAGCCCTTAGTAATCGACCTGAGATCCGTGTCGTTGGAGATCGCTTTGTGTTTCAGTCAGAGGTTCTCTTCCCGTCAGCTTCGGCTCAGCTAGAGGAGGGCGGCAAGCAGGAGCTAGCTAAGATGGCTGAGACCTTGAAGCAGGTTGGTCAATCAATCCCCAAAGAGGTTAATTGGATCCTTACGGTAATTGGTCACACCGATAAGCGACCTATAAGCACGCCGCAGTTTCCATCTAACTGGGAGTTGTCTACCGCTCGTGCTCTTTCAGTTGTCAAATTCCTTCAAGAGTCGGGCATCCCTGCGTCGCGTCTATCCGCAACCGGATATGGTGAACACCAGCCGATTGAGAACGGCATGACGGATGAGGCTTTCGCTAAAAATAGACGTATAGAGCTTAAATTCAACCAGAAATAGGTCGCCTGCTCCTAAGGAAGCGAGGTTTTGCTGTTTCAAGAGTTGGCCGGTGGCCTATTTTGAGGCAATATACCGCCCATGCATAAGGTCATTTTCTTTGCCCCATGTTTAGTCGACCAGCTCTATCCAGAGATGGGAGTCTCCCTTGTTAAGCTTTTGCGACACTTTGGGTTCGAGGTGTCATTTGATAGCGCGATGGCTTGTTGCGGTCAGCCGGCGTTTAACGCGGGGCAGGTATCCGAAGCCCGATCCGTGGCACGAACGGTCGTTAATACTTTGTGCGCGAGTAAGAACGCGAATAGCGATGTGGTGCTGCCATCAGGTTCGTGCACGGCTATGATCCGGCGCTTCTACCCAGAGGTGTTTCACGGCGACCGTGATGAGAAGGCGGCGTGTGAGCTTGGCTCTCGGGTTTTTGAGTTGTCTGAGTTCTTAACAAAGCACGGTTTACTTGGAGAGCTTAAAGGTAAGTACGAGAAGAAGGTAGCTTTTCATAATTCCTGCCACTCAGCGCGAGAGCTTGAGTTACGTACCGAGTACCGCGAGCTATTTAAGGGTATTGAAGGTCTTGAGCTGATTGATCCATCGCCAGAGCCGGTATGCTGTGGATTCGGAGGGCTTTTCTGTCAGAAGTTTCAGGGAATATCGCAAGGAATGGCAAAGACCAGACTTGAGATGTGTCGTGATGCTGGAGCTCACGAGATAGTTTCCAATGACCCTGGGTGTATTATGCACCTAAGAGTTATGGCGAAGGACCAAGGGATAACGACCCCTATAAGGCATACAGTTGAGCTATTAGCTGACGCCATGGGAGTTTCATAAAGGAACGCTATGAGTAACGCTTCAGAGCATTCTCAGTTTATCGCATCATCTGAGGTTAGGGCCGCTGATGAAGTCCACCGTAAAAGGCTACTTAAGGTTATAGCCAGCTATGACTCGGTGGTTGTTAATCAAAAAGCGAGTCAGTTTAGAGACTGGCAAGAGGCGCGAACACTAGCCGGCGAGATTAAGCGTTACGTTTTAGATAATCTACCAGAGCTACTTGAGCAATTTGAGCAAAATGCGCTCAAGAACGGGATTCGCGTGTTGTGGGCTAGAGATGTCGCGGATGCCCATAGGCAGATCGAGCAGATCATCGCCCAACACCAAGTCAAGAAGGTGGTAAAGTCCAAGTCGATGACCTCAGAGGAGCTTGAGTTAAATGAATTCCTCGAACACCGACATATAGAGACACTAGAAAGCGATCTGGGCGAATTGATAGTGCAACTGGCGGGAGAGAAGCCGTATCACATTGTGACGCCAGCTATGCATAAATCAAAGGAAGAGATTAGCGAGATATTTCAAAAGACCTTGGGGTGTGAACCGACAAACGATGCTGAGGAGCTCACAGATATAGCCAGGCGACACCTGCGAGATGTCTATATCACAGCGGATCTCGGTATCAGTGGGGCTAACTTCCTTTTAGCTGATGAGGGCGCGATCTTAATTTTAGAGAATGAGGGGAACGCTAGGCTCTCAACAGCGTGTCCTAAGGTGCATCTCTCGATCGCTGGAATTGAGAAGCTTCTTCCAAGCGTAAAGGACCTCGAGTTGTTCCTGCCTCTGCTATCAACTAGCGGAACAGGACAGCAGATGACGGCCTACAATTCGATTATTCGTGGGCCTAAGACAAGCGCGGAAGTTGATGGGCCAGAGGTGATGTACCTGATGCTGATCGATAACGGCAGATCGAATATCTATGGTAAGGATGAAGTTCGAGATGCTTTAAGTTGTATCCGCTGCGGTGCTTGTCTTAATGCGTGTCCAGTGTATAAGACCGTTGGTGGTCACACATATAACACTCCTTATTCAGGACCGATCGGTGCGGTTATTACGCCTCATTTAAAGGGTATGAGGGATTGGGGTCATCTGGCGTTCGCCTCAAGTCTGTGTGGCGCCTGCACTGATGTCTGTCCGGTTAAGATCCCGCTCGCCCACATGTTGCTGACTAATAGGCAGGAGGCGAACGAGACAGCTCCGAGTTGGTTCTGGCAGAGCGCATTAAAAGGTTGGGCTTTAACGATGCGGAGTAGGGTGGTGGTTGACCTTGGAGGACGGATGGCTAGATTCGGTCATTCGATTCTTTCAACCGTCGCGCCAAAGCTAGCGAGAAAGCTACCTAAACCGGCGGCGCGGTCGTTTTCCTCATGGTGGAGGCAAAATGGAGAGTAGAGAGATAATACTTGATCGCTTAAGGGCGTTGCGCGGGAATAAGGCGTCTCGAGAGAAGCCGAGTTATACGCCAGAGGCGATATTTTCTGATATCCCGGCTTTAAATCGCGATGCCTTGATAGAGCAGTTCTCGCGAAAGCTAACCGCGCTTAAAGGGGAAGTTTATGCAGTACCTAGTTATAAGTTGGCGGCCGAGAAGATAGCGGCTCTGGCAAAGGAATCTCATATAACCCAGTGCGGCAGGCAGAGCGCGCCAGTTTTAGATAAGCTATTTGAGACTCACTCTGAGCTTGCGGGTTTAGAGTCTAATATACGAATAGTCGATCAAGAGGGAATTTCGCACGCGGAAGTTGAGTCGATGCAGTGCGCGTTTTCAGTCGCGGACTCGTTAATAGCGCGCACAGGTAGTATCGTTCTGCGTGCGACAACCGCTGGGGGGCGGCGACTCTCTGTTTTACCCCCAGTTCACTGTGTCGTGGCGACATCTGACCAATTGGTGCCTTGCTTATCTCCATGGTTATCTAACATTCATGAGGATCCTAGCTGGAGTTACGGGACGATTATTACAGGTCCATCACGAACCGCTGATATCGAGAGGATCTTGGTGTTGGGTGCTCACGGCCCGAAGAGACTGATCGTTGTACTAATCGATGAAAGATAGTGACTAATTTGCTGAGGCGATAACGTATGCGCTTTGATCCTGAGAAGATAATCCTTGGAACAGCTAATCTTGGTGGTTTGTTTCTAGATGGTAAGGAGCCCGATCTTAATCGAGCTGTTTCGATTATTAGGAGCGCGCTGGATTTAGGGATCTCTAAGTTTGATACAGCTCCACTTTACGGCTGGGGAGCTAGTGAATTTTTCTTGGGTAGGGCGTTAGAGGCAGTAGGGATAAAGCGTGATTCGCTATACATCTCGTCAAAAGCCTTTAGGGCACTCTTCCCATGTACTGACCAGCGTGACTCGACACAGCCTGAATTTTGGACGCTTGGAGAGCCTAATCGCCGATTCACCCACAAGTGGCGAGTTGATTACGACTCTGTGATGCAGACTACTTTACGAACGCTTGAGTCTCTCAGAAGCTCGTATCTAGACGGCCTCTCGTTGCACGATCCATGGGATGCGTTAAATGAGGATCCTACAATGAGTTGGGAGAGGATGGATCGTGGGCTAGAGGCTATCGCGGATTTAAAGCACGCGGGTTTCGTGCGCCAGGTCGGATATGGTGGCAAGGAGACCACTGCTTTGAAGACCTTAGTTGAGAGACATCCAGGTCTTTTAAGTTATGTATCTACTACGACTTACACGTTAATCGATCAGAGCTTCGCGAGTGAGGGGATGTTTGAACTGTGTGATAAGTTAGGTCTTGAATACCGTGTGGCAGGGCCGTTCTGTTCGCGCTTGTTAGCTCAAGATCCTCGCGGGGCGGTTAAGTGTCCGGGCAAGGATGGGGTTACTAGATGGTACTACAAGGGAGACCTGAATATGCCGGTCACCTTTAATTACGGATATATATCTGATCAGAACTACGACAAGGCGTGTAAATTGTGGGCGATAGTAGAGAAGTACGGCGAAGAGTCTCCACGCGCCGCAGCGCTGCAATTTGTTCTAGCGCATCCGAAGGTGGCTGGAGTCATTATTGGAGCTGCAGCACCTGAGCATCTTCAGGATCTAAAGCGCTCGGTAGAGCGGAAGATTAATCCGGGGCTCTACGAGGAGTTAGTCGCGGCTGGGGTAGATTCAACTCCGAAACGCAACACCTAGAATGCGTATCGCATCTAGGTAGTTATGGAAGATTCAAAAGGACAGTTAGGTGTGGCCGAAAGGCGAG
>JBIKWQ010000100.1:0-9311 GCA_044356215.1 Bdellovibrionota bacterium
TACTTAAGTCCGGCTGCGCTGTTGAAGATTGCAGATTACAGACCGCGGAGCGATTAAAGCGCTATATCGCTCTGTTCTGCTTAATTGCTTGGAGAATCTTTTGGATGGTGCATATCTCGCGAGCCGATCCTTCAGCGTCCGCCGAACTTGTTCTAACTAACACTGAGATAATGACAATTTGTAGCCTCAATCGGTTCGACAATAAAAAATTATCTCCTCATCGTATGACAGTGCGGCAAGCAATCCTTGCCATTGCGGAACTTGGTGGTCATCTCTCAAGGAGACTCGATCCACCTCCCGGTTGCACCGCTTTGTGGCGCGGCTGGCAACGACTAGCCTCTATGACTGAACTCTATGAATCTATGGTTGGAAAATGTGGGTAATAGTCAGGCGAAAGTCAGGGGTGAATAGCTAATTGCGTGGTAGGATCTAATGCGTTAAATTAATACCAAATTCGTCAAATATTTTTAAGTTATGAGATTGCAAGTATTGCTTTTGGCATTTTCCCTAGTCTTCATTATTGCGACCTCTTCGTTCGCCGAACATGCAGCGGTCCTCACTCAAGATCCATTGCCTTCGTGGAACATGGGAGATGTAAAAAGCTCAATTATCAGATTTGTGTCCCGTGTTTCCGATCCCAAACAGGATGGATTCGTTCCCGCTTCTGAGAGAATCGCCGCATTTGATAACGACGGAACCCTTTGGCCCGAGCAGCCAGCTTATTTTCAACTGCTCTTCGCCATCGATCGAGTAAAGAGCTTAGCGCCGCAGCATCCGGAATGGAGGACAAAGGAGCCCTTCGCCTCTTTACTTAAAGGTGACCTAAATAGCGCTCTAGTGGATGCAGAGCGCGCGATCGTGGAAATAGTAATGGCTACACACGCTGGTATGAGCACTGATGAATTTGAGAAGATAGTGAGAGATTGGATTTCATCAGCCAAGCATCCAACAACAGGTAAGGCATATACTCAGATGGTATATCAGCCTATGCTTGAGTTGCTTGATTATCTGCGCGTCAATCAATTTAAAACCTTCATCGTGTCTGGAGGGGGCGTCGAGTTTATGCGCCCATGGGTCGAAAGAGTTTACGGGATTCCTCCCGAGCAGGTAATAGGAAGTAGTATCCAAGTTAAATATGAATCCCGTGATGGCAGTCCAGCTTTAATCCGTCAGGAGGCTTTCAATTTTATAAACGATAAAGAGGGAAAACCTATTGGCATTCATAATCAGATCGGGCGGCGTCCGATAGCTGCCTTTGGCAACTCAGATGGCGATCTTCAGATGCTTGAGTGGACCACAGCGGGAAGAGGAGTGAGGTTTGGCATGTTGTTGCGTCACACAGACGACAAACGTGAGTGGCGTTATGACCGAGATTCAAAAGTGGGACGATTAGACCTTGGCTTAGAGGAGGCGAAGAAAAGAGGCTGGACAGTCATTGACATGGCCCGCGATTGGAACACTATTTATCCGGGTTCAGTTAAGTAGGACTGGCAAGCTAATAGGAACTAACATCATTTGGGCAGCATTTACTGAGAAGTTACCTTGGATGTACCTGGCTCTTCCTGTGCCAATCCAACGCCAAGTCGACAAAGCTTTAACGCGCGTTACCGAATGAAATCCCAGCCCACCGCAGGTTTTTCCAAGGCCACTTTTTTTGTAGCCGCCAAATGAATTAAATAGCTTGCTGAGTCAATATCAGCAATTAAATTAAGGGCGCCTGGTATGCTACACTTACGTTAGCCACCACAGTGATTCGCGGGATTGCGCGAAGAATTCGCATCAGGGACGCTAAGAGGAGAGCTTGGTGAGCGCGGAATTCATAACCTCGCGTCTTTTATCACTTCACTCCCCAAGTTTAACTCATCTAATCAACCCCTTAGCCTTACTTCCCCAGTCTCCCTAGGTGTGGTAAAAACTTCCATTTGGGCCGAGGGGGCTAATCGCCCGAAAGCTATAAATAGCGGCCCTGAAAAACGAGGATGGTTTCATGCAAAGACGTAGAGTTGTGGTCACTGGATTGGGGCTGGTAAGCCCACTTGGTCTTACGGTTAAAGATACCTGGCAGGCCGCAAAAGAGGGGCGTTCAGGTGTTGGGCCGATTACTCGTTTTGACGCGTCGGCTTTTACTACCAAGATAGCGGCCGAGGTTAAAGGCTTTAGCGCTGACCCATTTATAGATTTCAAAGATCAAAAGAAGCAGGATCTCTTCTCTCAGTACGCGATCGCTGCCACACATGAGGCGCTTAGCGAGAGTAATCTCCTTACTTCATCAGCACCGTATGAGCCATCGAAGATGGGGTGTGTTTTGGGTGTAGGAATCGGAGGGTTGATGATATTAGAGAAGTATCATCAGGCTTACTTGGAGGGTGGACCGAAGAAGATCTCACCGTTTCTGATACCTGGTATGATCAGCAACCTTGGGCCAGGTAACGTAGCTATTAAGTATAACCTCAAAGGAGTTAATTACACAGTTACTAGTGCCTGCACATCCTCGACTCACGCTATAGGTGAGGCCTACAGGATGATAGCGGATGGCCTGCAGGATGTGATGGTAACCGGAGGCTCAGAGAGTACAGTTTGTCCGATAGGTATAGGTGGATTTAACGCTCTTAAGGCACTCTCGACCCGTAACGATGCCCCAGAAAAAGCCTCGCGCCCTTTTGATAAGGATCGTGATGGCTTCGTGTTGGGTGAAGGGTGTGCAATCTTGGTACTTGAGTCGTTAGACAACGCTGTTAAGCGTGGGGCTCAGATATACGCAGAGGTGATCGGATACGGTACCTCGTGTGACGCTTATCACATGACAGCTCCGTGTGTTGATGGTGAAGGCGCTGTGCGTTGTATGCGTAACGCGATCGAGTGGGCA
This sequence comes from Bdellovibrionota bacterium, assembly GCA_044356215.1. Classification (GTDB taxonomy): domain Bacteria; phylum Bdellovibrionota_C; class UBA2361; order UBA2361; family OMII01; genus OMII01. Next base: position 2,867 of record JBIKWQ010000100.1, read on the forward strand.
GGAGTTAAGATTGAGCAGGTCGATTACTTAAATGCTCACGGGACTTCAACACCGGCAAACGATACATCAGAGACCGCTGCTATTAAGGCAGTTTTCGGAGAGCACGCAAAGAAAGGGCTTCTTGTAAGCTCAACTAAATCGATGACTGGGCATCTTCTAGGAGCTGCTGGAGCTATTGAGGCCGCGTTTTCTGTATTAGCTATCAAGGACAGTATCGTTCCACCAACTATCAATTTAGATAATCCTGATGAGGGTTGCGATCTCGATTATGTTCCACACAAAGCGCGTCAACGCGATGTAAATGTCGCCATGTCAAACAGCTTTGGATTCGGTGGTACTAACGCGACTCTTGTATTTGGTAAGTACAAGGGATGAAAAGGAAGAAGGAAGATGACCTCTCACCGCGAGCGCGAGCGGAGGACATCCTCCTTGGATCTCTTGGATTCGGAGAAGACGCCAAGTTAGTTAAAGTTGAGCGCATAGCTCAAGGCTACCGTGGGGAAGGGGTCTGGCCGGACGGCGAGAAGTTTAAATTTGAGAACGATGATCCGCTTGACGACCTGCAGGTCTGGGCGCTGGAGGTGTTGGTTGCTGGGTAGGTGCTCTAAGGGAGAATTATGGACCGGGAGCGAGAGATAGCTAATCTAGCTGATGAGTTTGAGTTAGACCTCATAATGATGTTCGGCTCACGAGCTCGTGGTCAGCAGAGAGGCGACAGTGATACAGATGTTGCCGTGAGAGGTAAAGGAGTCTTCTCCTTTGATGATCGATTAAAATTAGCGGTACGACTGGATCGATTTTTTCCGAATGTGGATCTGATTGATATTCGAGATGCGAGTCCGTTGCTTTTGGCGGCAGTTGGGCAGGATGGGACATTGATTTACCAGCGCCGAGAATCCCTATTTGAGGAGTTTAAGATCTTCGCGTGGAATCAATACATGGATTTTAAGCCAACCCTTGAACTACTGCGGCATAAAAATAAAGAGGCTATGCGGGAGTTAGATATGAGCGATGAGAGCGAGGACTAGCTATGAATCCAGTTAAGTATGATGTGCTACAGCGCAAGAAGGAGATCATCGCTAGGGAGCTAAAAATCCTGAGGGAGATACAGAAACGTCGGAAATCTGATAAGAGAGACGAAATCCTGGAGCATGCCCTTTTGCACGCCATGCAGAACTGCATCTCAGCTATTATCGATATCGCGCAGCATATAGTATCGGAGAAAAGTGGGCGTGCTCCAGAATCATACAGCGACGCTATTAGGGAGCTCGGAGTGCTGGGAGTCTTAGAGCAAAAATTCGCTGAGGAGTTCTGTCGAGTAGCTAAGTTGCGAAATGTGCTGGTGCATCTGTATGACAACGTTGACACCGATTTTCTGTTCTCACTTGTTCCCACGCTGATTAAGGACACGCAAAGCTTCGTTAGGCAGCTTGATAAGGCTCAGTTGTAGAGTTAATTGGTGATTTTATCCAACCACCCCAAACCTAACCAACATACCCCGGTGATCCGAATCGAGATAATCAGGTAGAGTATCAATCTCCATCGTAGAAAGATTTTGCGACCGAAATATAAAATCTATTCTTAGGAGCCAGCCGATACCCAAGCCTCCAAGAAACGCTGGGGCGGGCCAGGTTCCGCCAGTGGCGGGCGACCGCAGATCAAGCCAGGAGTCCTTGAAACCTTTTTGGAGGATCTGTTCATACACATTGTTGCGCATTGAGGCGTTTAGATCTCCCGCCATGATGACTTTGCGCGAGCTAGTATCACCAACAGCAGTAAGTAGTAAATTAATCGAATCCTCCCGTTCTTTAATTGGCCGAGAGAGGGCGCCTAAGGCGCGGCTATAATCTCCGTCTCTGATAGATTCATATAAGTAAGCTGGGCCAGCATGGGGATGAATGGCGTGAAAGTTGGCGACTGTAACCGTCTCTGTGTCGAAGAGAGTTATATCTGTTACTATGGGACTTCCGACCCATACTCCGGGAGCCGACAGAGAGCGTTCAACGCAGGGGTTTTTGGCTAGGGTGCCCATGCCCCTTGATCCATACGCAGGCTGCAGTATTCGACACTGATACTTTGCGCTTAAGCGATCCTCAATACCTTTAGCTAATTCGGGGTTTACCTCCTGCAGAGTTACGATATCTGGATCGTGACGCTCAATCTCAGAGATAATCTTTGCAGATAGGTCTCTAAATCCAAGCGAATTTAAGTTAAGTAGGGTAAAAGATTGCTCAAGCTGGTCTATCTTTAAACGATAGGTCGGTAAGAACTTAAACGCATAACAGATAGGCAAGGCGGAGATAAAAAGAGCTATCAACCACATTTCGAAGATGCCGCTCGGTAGGGGGCCTCGTATAACACGGCCGATACCTAGCGCGGCTGCCAGTACTAATAAGCAGATTAATAGTGCTGGGGCCGCAGCTCTGTACAAGAACAGGAGCCAAGAATTATCAAGGGATAAGAGCGTATCGCTAACTGCCCAAAGCGTTAGGCAGAAAACAACAATCCTCTTAAATAAGCTGTATGACAAAGATCTACAGAGCCGGATAATCTGTGTAGCCCTTCTCTGCGCCGCCATAGAAGCTCTGGCGATCGTAGGAGTTTAGCTCTGAGCCTAATTCCAATCTCTTTGGCAGATCAGGATTAGATATAAATAATCGACCAAACGCCACGGCATCTACCGTTCCACTCTCAACAGCCTTGAGAGCTTCGTCTCTTACATAGCCTCCCGCGGAGATTAATGTTCCTTTGAAGGACTTTCTGAAGATAGTTCTAGTCTCTGGCGCTTCTGTCACGACCGAGTCCTGTCCCCCAGCCAAGCTTGAACGTGGTTCAACTAAGTGAGCGTAAGCTATACCTCTGGAGCCTAGCTGCTCAAGAACGTAGGAGAAAAGCTTCACCGGATCTGAGTCGCTCATATCATTAAATGTTCCGTAAGGAGAGAGTCGTACCCCGACGCGGCCTGCTCCCCATACCGCGATTGCTTGGTCGACGATCTCTAAAAGTAGGCGTGCCCTGTTCTCTATTGAGCCGCCGTACTGGTCACTCCTCTTATTAGATCCATCCTGAAGGAACTGATCTAGTAGGTATCCGTTCGCTCCGTGAACTTCTACACCGTCAAAACCAGCTTTCTTGGCGTTCTCGGCGCCGCGTCTGAAATCAGCGATAATCCCAGCTATCTCCGCGGTTTCTAGCGCCCTTGGGGTCTCAAACGCCACAGGCTGCCAATCTGCTGAGTAGATTCCACCACTTGGTTGAATAGCCGACGGGGCTACTGGGAGCTCTCCGTTTGGCTGGTGTGACCTGTGGGAGATCCGTCCAACGTGCCACAGCTGCAAAAAGATCTTTCCGCCAGCGCCGTGCACAGCCTCTGTAACTTTCTTCCATCCAGCCACCTGATCATCTGAATGGATTCCTGGTGTTCCTGGGTATCCTTGCCCCTGTTGGGATACCTGAGTTGCTTCTGAGATGATCAATCCCGCTGATGCCCTTTGCTGATAATATTTAGCGTTAAGTTCGTGGGGGATATTTCCTGGCTGCTTGCTACGCATACGGGTGAGGGGAGCCATGATGACACGGTTCTTCAAAGTAACGTCGCCTACTGTGATTGAGTCAAATAAAGTCGCCATAATTACTCATAGAAAAAAGTTCGTCAGAGAATCTAATCATGATTCGGTAGAAATACAACCGTAGTAACTACTCTTAGCGTAAGCGAGGTTTTGCCGGCCTTCCCTAACATGCGCTTGGGCAGAGATCGTTTAGCGTGCATTGATCGCAAGCTGGATTCCGCGCTTTGCAGACCCTTCGGCCGTGAAATATCAATCTGTGGTGTAAAGGCCGCCATTCAGAGGATGGAAACTGCTTTGTGAGATCCAATTCGACTGCATGGGGGTCTTTGCCTTGTGACAAGCCCAGTCGGCGCGCTACGCGAAATACGTGTGTATCAACTGGCAGCGCGGGCACAGCACCAGTTTCTCCCAAAACTACATTCGCTGTTTTTCTGCCAACGCCTGGCAGAGCTGTCAATTCCTCGTGGGTGCGCGGGACCTCGCCTTGATATTGTTCGCTTAAGATCTCACTGGTAGCGATGATATTTTTCGCCTTAGTTTTAAAGTAATTAATCGGTCTGATAATTGACTCGACATCGGCTAGTTTCGCTGATCCAAGGCGGGAAGCGTTAGGATACTTCTTAAATAGCTCAAGGGTGACTTCGTTTACCTTTACGTCAGTGCACTGTGCAGAGAGCATCACTGAGATAATCAACTCAAATTCGTTTGAGAAGTTAAGCTCAGATCGCGGCTCTGGGTAGAGGTGAGACAGAGCCTCAAGTAACTTAGCACGTTTCTTCGGTGTCATCGTTAGACTAGGGCTGCTTTGATTCGCTTAAGCCCCGCTCCAACGTTCTCCTGCTTCTGAATCTTAAAGCTCTTGCCGTTCTCCGCTAGTTCGCTGGTGTTCTCAACGTGAGGTCCGCCACAGAACTCCGCTGAGAACCAGCTCTTCTGGTCTCCGACAAAATAGACGCTTACTAGATCCGGGTACTTCGCCCCGAACTCCATCTGTGCGCCAAGAGCCTCGGCTTCCTCTCTTGGCATCTCAACACGAGTTACCGGTACCGCCGCCTTAATCTGCTCATTTACTAAAGCCTCTACCTTAGTAACCTCCTCAGGGCTCAGTTTGCGATCGATATTAAAATCCATCCGCATGCGCTCCGCTGTGATGTTACTTCCTTTTTGACGGATCTGCGGATCTACTAGTTTCTGAAGTGAAGCTAGTAAGAGGTGGTGAGCGGTATGGAGCTTTGTTGTCTCCCGCGATTGATCTGCCAAACCGCCTTTAAACTTCTGCTCCGCTCCAGCGCGCGACAATTCCCTGTGACGCTTCTCTGATTCGGCGAACTCTTTTGTAATCACCTTCGCCTGCTCGTCGCTTACTTTTAGTTCGTCTAGAGTTAGCTCAAGTGGGAATCCGTAAGTCTCATAAATAAAGAACGCCTGCTCTCCTGAGATGTTCTGTCCAGGGGCGAGTTGTGATTGAATCTTAGAGAGCTCGCGAAGGCCTTTTGAGAGGGTCTGGTTAAAAGCAACCTCCTCATCGTGCATCTTCTGAAGTATGGTCTCTCGATTCTCTTCAAGGTGCGGATACGCGTGCGCGAGAACCTCTATGACAGATGAAGCTACGTCACGGGTAAACTCTCTCTCAAGACCTAGCTTACGACCAAAGCGGACTAATCTGCGAATAAATCTCCTTAAGATATATCCCTGATCCTTGTTGGATGGAGAGATGCCGTCAGCCAAGATAAATGTAGCGGCGCGTCCGTGATCGGCGATTACCCTAAACGCTGCTGTGTCCTCATTATCCGCGCCGTTAGTTTTATAGGAGCGACCCGATAGCTCTGAAACGCGGTCGATAATAGGGGAGTAGATATCACTCTCAAATATATCGGTCTTATTCTGAACGATCATGCAGATGCGCTCAAAGCCACCGCCGAAATCGATGTTTTTCTGCTCAAGTGGCACCCACTTCATATCAGGTGAGAGCCGATACTCCATGAATACGTTGTTACCGATCTCGATAAACCGCCCAGAGTCGTCGTTGATATGGTACTTGTCCTGAACGCGCTCAACGATCCCTAGATCGTAGAACATCTCAGATGTTGGGCCGCCTAGCTCTCCTGGAGCCTCAGCGCGCTGCCACCAGTTTTTCTTCTTGTTGTATGGGAATATGTGGTATTTCCATCCTATGCTTTGCTCTACTGTAGGCGGCACGTTGTGAATATCCTCAGAGAACTCAGCCTCAACGCCGTAGTCGCGGAATACCTTCTTCCAGGTCTCAATAGCAACATTGTCTCGTGGCGCGGTTTCATCTCCGGCGAACACTGATACATAGAGCCTGTTTGGGTCCATTCCGTAAACCTTTACCCACAGCTCCATGATCCACGGGATCTGCTGCTCCTTTGTGAAATCGCCGAGTGACCAATCACCGACCATCTCAAACATAAGGGTGTGTCTGTTATCACCCACTTCAAGCATATCCTCGTAGTTGGTGCGTAAGCAGCGCTGAAAGTTACAGAGTCGTTTGCCTAGCGGGTGCGGCTGTCCACTTAGGTAAGGTACGAGCGGGAACATTCCTGAGTTAACAAAGAGTAGGGTAGAGTCGACGTTTGGCACCAACGATAGGTTCGGCACTACGCCGCAGTTACGTGGTTGCTCTGTCCAGAACTTAAGGAATTTCTCTCTGATTTGGCGTGAGGTAAGCATAGTTATGATCCAACCTAAAATAACCCTCTTTTTCTATCGTATCAGTGGCTTAGTGTAAATGACTGACTGGTATTTAGGGAAGGCCGGCAAAACCTACCCGTAGCGAGAAAGTGGAGGTTGAGTTGATATTCGATTTTCGAGATGGGAAAAAACCGCACCAGCCTTCGCCAAGGCTACGTCTGGTC
>JBIKWQ010000037.1:0-31242 GCA_044356215.1 Bdellovibrionota bacterium
CCTAAAAGGTTATACAAAAGAAGCTCAGCGACTCCTTGATGGTTCTTCAGAGGTTGAGACATTCACACTCCAGCCAAACGCGTGGATGGAAGCGTTTGGGATAAGAGATCCTGAGCAACAGAAACGAATTAACGATAGAATTGTTGAGCGAGTATGCACCTTAGAGAAGCGTGCTGCAGAGAAGCGAATACGAGAGAAAAAGACCGTCATCGGAAGGCAAAGACTACAGCATCAGAAGATCGACACATCTTATAGACCGGACAGGAAAGGCCGGAAGACGTGCTGCCTCTCGGATAACCGCACCAAAAGAATTCAGTACATAAAAAAGCTAAAGGGACTACGAAAGGAAGGTCAAGCGATTAGAGCCAAGTGGATTATGGGCGATAGAACCGCCGTGTATCCGCCTGGACTGTACCCTCCGTCATTTCCGAAGCTAGCCAATGTTGTAGGCTGCTAGAGTCCTCTTATATCCCGCAGTGCGACTTCTGATTCGCAGCGCCGAGGTGTATCTACAGCTGTCCGTTTCCCTTCAAGCTACAGACCCTTGCGACTCCTTCTTTCATATTTTCGCATCGACTCTAGGTTCCAGCAGGCTCTGCGAGCTATCTGTAGCCCGGCTACCGGGTGCAGGGGGATCTGACTAGCCCGGCCACAGATATGGGAATCTATCTGCGGCGCAGCTTCTTGATGAGTAGCCCGGCTAGAGCTAGGGCGAAGAGGGCTCCGGGTAGCCATCGATACCTTTCCGAGAAGTTTTGGCGAATCGGGAGTCCTTCAACTCCTTGACTACTCCACTTCCTTAGATACTCAGTTCGTAACGCCTTGTCTTCACCCCAGCCAGACTCTCCGATTAAATAGAGAGCCTCCGCCTCCGAAACGGGTATGCCCTTTATTGCGCCAGGATCCTCCGTTCTCACTAGCATCTGATGGACGTCGATAACAAACGCGCCAAATAAATCATTTACTAAATTCCATCTTAGGCCAGCTTTCTCAGCATCATACGCCAGGACGTTCGGCATTGTGAAAGGGTTCTCTTTAATCACACTGGAAGGCTCTACTTGGCCGTACAAAGTTGGTAGTACGGGAAGTTTCCCTAGCTCAGATTTAGCTGGTCCACCTGGCTGCCCCAGTTTTGCGTACCAAAGGCGTTGGCCAGCTTCTGAAAGCGTAAACTCTATAAACGCAGACGCCGCCCTTTGTTGCGGAGCTCCTTTGAGTAGGGCGATACAATCCCCGTTTATAGCCGTAAAGTCATCCGGCAAGTGATAGGCGATCCTCTCCGCTCCAACCTGGCGAATAGTATCCCCAGCATATGTGTCTATCGCGATTCCGTAGATCATCTCGCCTGTTGATACCTCTTTGCCTACCTGGCTGGCGGAGCTCGAAAAGTTTCTCACATTACGGGCTATCTGCCTTATCAATTCCCAGCCGCGCTCCCATCCATATCCCTGTAAGATGATCTCAAAAATGGCGTGCATACTTCCGCTTTTACGAGGATCCCCAGCGCCTACTAGATCGAAGTATTCAGGTTTAGCTAAATCAGCCCATGTACGTGGTTCGGGCAGTCCAAGTCTGAGTACCGCGGTCCTGTTATACAACAGTCCGAACGCATTTATAGCGTTCGCGAACCAGCGCTTTCGCGGGGAGTAGATCGGCACCCCAGATATATTTTGCGGTATCAGTGAAAGTACATCCTCTGATACCGAAACCTCAGCCAATAGTCCGCGGTTTTCTAACTCGGTGAACGAGTCCGCTCCACCACCAAAAAATATATCGATTCCGATTGAGTCAGGTGTCTTTCCGAATTGGCCGGTAATATATTTGACAATATCCGATGTGCCACCAATGTCTAGCCAGCGGATCGACACGTCTCTTCCGGTTCTCTCTTTCCAGAATTTCGAGAATCCATTCGTGAATTCAAAGCGAATTGCTTCCCAGTGCGGGGTCACGGCTATAATCTCATCTGTTTCCGCTCTAGCTGGTGTAGCCCAACATAGAACCGCTATGATCATGAGTTTCGCGATTCGATCAAGGTCTCGCCCGCGAGCAATCCTCTCTGATAGATAGAAAATCGACAGCATAACCACCATTACGATAACCCCAAGTGCTGAGGCTACTTCGAGTCCATCTGGCCGACCCATCATCGCGTAGATCGTTTTGGAGATGGGGTAGAATTTGGATTCAAGCGCTAGGAGAAGGCTATCGCTAACCTCGATCATCGAATAAGCGAAAGTTAAAAGCGCACCAACCGCCAGATGGCGCTTTATTAGAGGGAATGTTATCCGTCTTGTCACCGTGCTGGGGCTCGCGCCTACCATTAAAGCAGCCTCTTCAAGCGCTCGATTTGCCTCTTGTAGACCAGCGGTAACTGAGCGAACCATCGCCGGTAATCGGCGAACAGCGTAAGCGATAATAAGGAGTGGAAATGGATTTATTCGATTGTCGAGTAACGTTCCAGAGAACGCACCAATGAAACCAAAAGCGAAGACTAGCCCCGGAACGGCTATCGGAATGAGTGCGAGCGCCTCAAATAAATGCCTTAGTCGCGTTCGACCCCGACAAACTGTGTATGCTGTGAGATAACCAACAAGTAAACTTAGCGCGCTAGCGGCTAAGCTAAGTGAGACGCTGATTATAAAACTACGAGTAGTTAATCTGTGATGCACTACTTCACTAAAGTGAGCCAGCGTCCACGTTTGGGGCAAAATCGACATAAACCACTCTTTAGACAGAGCCACCAAAACCACCGCTAACTGAGGAATACAGGCGAGAGCGCCGTATCCAGCTATGACGGCTAACGCGAGCATGGCCTCCAAATGAGAAAGCTGAATTCCCGCTCGCCCCTCCCGTCCCCGTCCAGAGCCGGCGAAACTACCGCTAAATACAGAAGCCTGTGAGAGCAGGAAAAGAGATATAGAAATAACACACGTTGAAACAACAAATGAGTAGCCAACCGGATTCTCATGTAGGTCCGATAGCATGTTGTAGATCTGAACAGACAAAACATCGCGATACTCAAATATGAGGGGCGTTCCAAGATCTGTGAAGCTAGATATGAAAACAAGTGTGGAGCCAGCGAACCAACCTGGTATGGATAGCGGAATTATAATTCGGCGTAGAACCTTCCATTTCGACGCGCCACTCATCACAGCAGCTTCCTCTAGAGAGATATGAGCGTTTTCAAGTGACGCTCGGAGACTCAAATACAGAAGTGGCACGAGGTGAATAACTTGTAGCGCGATAATCCCCAGAACATTACCGCCTCCCAGCCACTGAATTGGAGTGGTAATCCAACCAGCGTCTAAGAGAAATACGTTAACGCTGCCGAACCTACTAAAAAGCTGCCGCACTCCCAACACACCAACGAAGGGCGGAACAACTAGCGGCGCAAGCAGAAGCGCGTGAAGGAAGGCCTGCTTCGGAATTAGGAAGCGAGACATGACTAAGGCGAGGGGATAGGCGATCAGTGTCGTTATCGCTGTGACAGAGATGGCTATATTTAAAGAATTTAGAAGATAGGTTCGGTACGCATCAGTGCTGAACATGATGGCGAAGAAGTGTAGTGAGAAGGAACCATCGAGCGTAAAGGCATTCAAAAAAACGTGGCTAAGGGGATAGAGCATGAAGACGGCGAAGAAAGCTAGCAGCAGGTAAGGATAGATTAGCGAGTTCGATCTCATACAAGCGCTAATCGGATCGCTCTGATAGCGTACCAGCCACAAAAACACACTGCACGTTTTCCCACGATATTAGAACCTCACTATCTTCTGTAGAGTAAGGAGAGTAATCCTCAACAGAGCACAGCGCCTTTAGCTTAATATCCTTGCCGATAATAAGCTCTAAGTCATAAGTTGAGCCCTTATAGGTGCTGCGTATAACTCTGGCTCTAAGCGTATTCTCTCGGGTTGAATCCGACATTCCTTCTTGGATGATTTTAATTGCGTTTGGCCGGATGCATAGGTATCCAGAGGTATCAGTTGATATCCCCGTTTCAGGCACGCGAGTCTGACAGCTTAAATCAAGAGGAGGGCATAGGGTTGCCCTCGCCATACCGGCTGTGATGACCTCTGTCACTCGGCAGGGCAGGAGATTCGCGTCTCCGATAAATCGCGCGCAAAAAGGAGAGTTGGGTGAGGTGTAAATCTCCAGTGGTGAACCCACCTGTTCTATCTGCCCCATATTCATGATCGCAATTCGTGAAGATAGACTAAGAGCATCCTCCTGATCATGAGTCACATAGATCATCGTCGCGCCTAATTTGGAATGAAGATCTGCTAACTCTTGTCGGATCTCAGCGCGCAATCGAGCGTCTAAGTTCGACAGTGGTTCGTCGAGTAAAATAATCGTCGGCTCCATCGCTAAAGCGCGCGCGAGGGCAACTCGCTGCTGCTGTCCTCCTGAGATCTGATGAGGAAAACGGTCCTTGAAGGGTAACATTTGTACACGTTCGAGGGCCGATATCATCTTTGAATCGCGCTCCTTGTTGGAGATCGGCCGAGATTCTAATCCAAAGCGCACGTTTTGGGCGATGGTCATATGCGGCCAGAGAGCGTACTGCTGAAAAACCATGCCGATCCCTCGCCCCTGAGGCGGAATATGATCAACTGCTTTACCGCCTATGGTCACAGACCCCGAATTCGCAGACTCAAGACCGGCGATGATCCTAAGAAGAGTTGATTTTCCGCACCCTGATGGCCCAAGCAGAGAGAAGAACTCTCCCGACTGAATATCGAGAGATACACCAGACAGCACCCGGTTAGAACCGAACACTTTATCTATACCTGTCAAAGAGAGTGCGCTCATATGCCAGGTATAGCCCCGAGTTGGCGGTTGTTCAAGATGAAACCGAGGATGGGCACCAAAACCCGGAGAAGCAAAGCAACAATACCGCGGTACGGCCGATAATTTCTCAGCCAAAAGCGAGGCGGCGTAGTGTCACGCTATGGTGTTCATGATACGTTAGGTCAAATGTACAGAATGTAACTACTCATCAGAAAAAAGCCCCGACTTTGGTGGGACAAGAAAGAGGCTGCGCAAAAACAGCCTATTTAGCGATATAATGACTGCAACAATCCAAAAAATCCGGTGGGTAGCTACAAGATAAGATTCCGATGACCAAGAAACGCGCGACATATCGCAGGGGTGCAAAGGCTCCGCCGTGGTTAAAAGCCACAGGACCAGTGCTGTCGATGATGCGACAGGGTGATCGCCTTTTGCTTGATTTCGAATACGGTCCGGAACGTGTTAAAGCTGTGAAAGCTATTCCGGGCGCGCGCTATAACCCTGATGACAAAAGCTGGAGTCTCCCACTCGAGCAGCTTGATACTGTCCGCAGTTTAAAGGAGTTTTCTCCCACCTGTGTCTTAAATGGACTTGGAGATCTCCAAGTGAGTACGCTAGATATGGCCACTGCTCGAGAGGAGCTGATTAGCAATCCATTCTCTGTGAGGAAAGAGGTAATCGCATCTCTCGGTGTTGAGGCGATCGTACGGTTTAACACCGATAAACGCCGCGTCTGCTTCGTTCCAAGGGTAGGCTCTAGCGCCCAGAAGATTATCAAGCGATCGCCCGGAGCATTATTCTCAGCTTTTGATTCGGGTTATGTGGTTCCAGTTGAGCGACTTGGTGAACTACTAAAAAAGCTCCGAGATCGGCAAGTTCTATTCGCCGTAGACTCGTTATCTGGAGCTGCTTTAAGCGGGTCGGCGGCTCTGCGACGTTCGATTCTAGAGAGCCCCGATAATTGGGGTGGCGACGATCTCTCGGCTGCTCTATTAACTCCTTTCATTGCCGTTAGTCGGCAAGAGGAGGGCTCCTTTAGGCCGTGCTTCTTCACTAGTGAGCAATTCAAGATGGCTTTCCCCGGAGCGCGTAGGCAACCCGGACAGGTGTTTACTCTCGATGAGCGGGGATTGTTAGAGTTTGTAGGGCGGAGCCGCGCGTTACCTTTTCAGGTTTGGCTAACAGCCGATACGCACCAGTTTATAAAATCTAAGCGGGAGCAGTTTTCGCGGGAGATAGGAGCTGGTCCAGGTGTGGTAGGGGATCTGGTCGCCGATCTAGTTTTAGTGCCGTTGCTCTGGCGTACCGCGGAGAGCGGACGCGCTGTCCTAGCTGTGGGTATAGATGAAGGAAGCGAGATAAGAGATCTGTTGGTGTCTCGCGTATCTGAGGTTGTCGGCGAAAAATACCTGAACGTAGGTGCCGCGCTCCGGATAGAGATCCCTGATTCGAAACTTATTATGGCTTTTAATGAGGTAGAGCAGCTATGTGAGACGCACGGCCTGCCAAAGCCATCGAGAAGTGAATCCTTTGATAAGCTTGCCGCTGATGTTAAGGAGCGCGGAAAGCTCCTGGAGAGGTCTGCCTATTTCGGATCACTAGAAGACATCTCCCCAACAGAAGTAAGTGGCCTAAGTGGGGAGTTGGCCGAGAGATTGTTCCCGCACCAAAGAGTCGCTGTCCAGTGGCTTCAAGAGGTGCCATACGCCTTCTTAGGGGACGATATGGGGCTTGGAAAAACTTTGTCGGTGCTCTCTTATTACACAGCTCTCCGTGAGACTCAGCATTTCTCCCTCCTTCTCGTTGTTTGTCCTAACTCACTCTCAAGGAACTGGGCGCGTGAAGCGAAGGTTTGGTTCCCTGACTTACGAGTGACGGTGTTGGCAGGAGATAAAGGTGAAAAATCATGGACGCTTCGCATGCTTAACCAAGGTGCGTTGGAGACAGACCTCCTGGTTGTTAACTACGAAGGTGTAAGACTCGAATATGTGACTCCGGAACTGGAGAGAATCGTTACCAGTAAGATGACCTTGCTCTGTCTTGACGAATCGCAACGTGTAAAGAATCCGACCGCCAAGACCTTTAAAGCACTCAGCCAAATAGCTCCGTGCTGTGATAGGCGTGTTTTGCTGAGCGGAACCCCGACGCCTAAAGATGTTTCAGATCTTTGGGCTCAGATGCGTCTCCTCGATGGAGGCGCACGACTCGGAAAAAGCTTCTATAAATGGCTCTCTAGAGTAGCCGAGCTTGGCACAGAATACAGCCAGTATGCGGTAAAGAAATTCCACGAAGCTGAAGTGTCTGAAAGCATTTGCCGAGCGCGGGAGGTAATGCTGAGACGACGCAAAGAGAAGGTTGTTAATCTTCCCGCGAAGACATTCTCTATTCGCGAGATTGAGCTTACTGGGTCGCAAGCTGAGCGCTATAACGAGATCCGAGAGGGGCTTATCCTGCGTATGCGTTCCGTTTCAGGAGAGCAGTTTACCCGCGAGATTACCAATATCTTAGAGGAGTACTTGAGGGCTGTTCAGGTGTCTTCCAATCCGAGGCTTATAGATCCAGAGTGGAAAGGAGAACCGGCTAAGTTTTTGGAGTTAGATGAAATAGTGCGCGAGGTGGTGCATGAGCAGGGCCAGAAGATAGTTATCTGGACAAACTACCTTGGTAACGTCAGCGAGCTTTGTCGGAGATATAGTGAATACGGGGCGGCTCCATTTAGTGGAGAAGTCACCGCGGCTGAACGAGAGATTACAGTGCGCGCCTTTCAGGAGTCAGCGGAGCCTAAGATCCTAGTCGCGGTACCGGCGGCTGGTGGTGTGGGGATAACTCTGACCGCGGCGCAGACCGCTGTCTATGTGGATAAAACGTGGAACGCCGAGCACTGGATGCAATCAGTCGACCGAATTCACCGAATCGGACAGCGCGGAACGGTAAACGTGATCTCATTGCTAGGGTGTAAGGTGGATGAGATCATACATTGGAACTTAAGGAGGAAAGAACAGGGGCAGGCTCGTGTTCTAGGTGATTACGCAGAGCCTGAAGGGGCCATCGGCTTGGGTATCACCCGCGAGGAGCTCCTGGAGGCTCTTGAGTAGCGCTTGACTCCATCTTTTGCCTGTAACTCTATCGTGCTACGCTCTCTAGTATGAAGAGAATCATATTTGGCCTCGTTATTTTTGTCTCTGGATGCTCGGCGAACAAACCCAAACTCTGTCAGTCGTGGATCGACTCTGGTGAGATTACCAGCTCTTATGAACACTGCATGCAGTGCGTTAAGAGTTACGGATCAAAGGATCTGAGATCGGTGCGAGAGTGCGCTTTTAAAAAAGATATAGCCACCTTAAGAGATGGCTTTTAGGGTTGAGAGATCGTCATGGTAGGACCGTCGGTTAGGCGTTCAACAGGGCCGGGTTGTTTTACTTACGGATGTTTAATCGCCTTTGTTATATTTTCAGTGCTGATTGGCGGTATATGGTTTTATGCCAGAAGTAGTATGCGAGAGGCGGTTGAGCAGTACACAGCCAACACCTCCGGATCTTTCCCTCCCGTTTCCTCTAATGAACTTGATGCTAACGAGGGAATTAAAAAAATTAATCGGTTGCGGGCAGCGATTAGTGAGAACAGGAATGAGTCGGTGGCTTTATCATCGGCTGAGTTGCAGGCGGTGATTGGAACCACTCCATGGAAGGACTGGATACGGGTGGAGTTGATTGAGGATTCTGTAGCTATCCGTTTCTCTCTTCCATTGGCTGCTTTGGGTGAATGGCAGGCGGCATCATTTGTTTTCAACAGGATTAAGGACCGGTTTATTTCGGGTAGTGCTAAGTGCCAGATCTCGATCAAAGAAGGGGATACAAAGGTATCTTTTTCAGAGCTCACTCTTAACGGCAAAAAGCTCGAGGATATGCCTCGTGGCCACGCCTCTGAGTGGGTTTCTGGGGCAATAGCGGAGTTAGCGAAAGAGGATACGTCGAGCCTGCGTGTTCTCAAAAAGCTAAAAGATGTTTCTGTAATTGATGGAAAGCTGGTCGTTCAGGTTGGGTAGGTGATTATCCCTAACTACTCAAAGGATTTTTTGGATCGTTGCAGTCATTATATAGCTTAGTATGCTGTTTTCGGCCCTCTTCCTTATGAAACAACGGTTTGTTTCTTTGTTCTGCCTTATTCTCCGGGCTAAAATAGCTTTTTCCACCCTTGTACCTGTGTAATATCAGTTTTTCACTACTAAAAATTAGCTCTTTAGCCGATATACAAGCATCGGAATTAGAGAGGAGCTATTTTACTTGAAAAGGAATAATCCAGAGGATTTCTGCATCTTGAATGGTCGAGAGGACGCTCGTTTAAGCGAGGCGGAGCGCCTGACCGTACTAGGTGGTGCTGGCTTGGACCGGGTCATGACCAGATTAGGAAAAAGCCTTTCTTCGGTGAGCTTGGAAACCTTCGCGCCATCGCTAGATATAGCGACCTTAAAGACTCAAGTAATGATGCTAGAGATGTTAAGGAGCAGAGGCGAGATTTCCGGCTTATTCCGTGCGCCTGCCAGCTTCAAAGACCCGCTAATAACACCGATCCACGGATTCCCGGAGGGATCAGTATTTGACCTTGAATTCCCGTCACATTTTCCCGTCGCTGGCTGGAGTCACGATCCTGGCTATATCTCTACAGAGGAAAATACGACCTCATTTGTGAGGTTGTGGGAGCACAAAGTAGCGGCCGCGGATCGCATGACTATCATCGCGGTCCACGGCTGGACGATGGGTGACCAGAGAATTAACTCACTGGCATTTCTTCCGGGATTGTTATTCTCGTTGGGGTGTAATGTGGCGCTTGTTGAGCTGCCCTTTCACGGTCGCAGACGACCTAAAGGGATTCCTGATGAGCTACCACTTTTTCCCAGCGCGGATCCAGTGAGAACTTGCTTGGCGATGGCGCACGCGTTGTACGATCTACGGGTTTTACGGCACTTCCTCACCAAACGCGGCCACGCGCGCATATCGTGCGTTGGAATGAGCTTAGGAGCATATGTAGGAGCGCTCTGGGCTTCTCTAGACCGTCTAGACCGAGCCGCCTTTCTGGTTCCTTTAGTGTCTATGGGGGAGATGGCGCTTGAGCTACTATCAAAGCAGGGGCTCGTTTCTGTGTCGCGAGATTTTTTGATTGATCTGTTTCGTGATCACTCACCACTTGAGCGTGAGCCGGCTACTTCACAAGAATCGATCATAGTTGTCGCGGGAACAGATGATCATCTAGTCCCGATGAGCCAGATATCTCAGTTGCAGCGGAGTTGGCCAAGAGTTGAGGTCGTCTGGGCTGGGGGTGGTCACGGAGCAGCGACGAATCGAGCCGAGACCTTCGACCGAGTAGCGAAGTTTTTGTTATCATAAGAGGCAAATCAACGAGATTTTTGGAAATAAAGATTATGTTGGACACTGGAACTCAGAAGACGTTTGGACTTGTTAGCCCAGCTAAGGGACTCTTCCTCGGCGAGATCCGGGGGGAGATCATCTCGCCATTTCCAAAGATAGCTCCGCAGGAGCAAGAGACCTTACGGTTTGTAATCGAGTCAATCGATAAATTTATGGCTGATAAGTCGGAGGACTTTAGACGGTACGATGTTGAGGGTGCGCAGCCTGATGATTACGTCGATGAGTTAAAGAGCCTGGGGCTCTTCTCACTGATTATTCCCGAGGAGTTCTCAGGTCTGGGGCTCTCAAATTCAGGGTACGCGCGCGTACTGCAACAGACCAGTCGGTATGACGCGTCAACATCGTTGACAATCGGAGCGCACAGCTCAATCGGAATGAAAGCACTGCTTCTCTTTGGTACGCCTGAACAGAAGGCTAAATATCTTCCGCGTCTAGCGACGGGAGAACTTATCGCCGCGTTTTGTCTGACGGAATCCGGTTCTGGATCTGATGCGGCCTCTGTAAAAACCAACGCGGTAAAACAGAGCGATGGTAGTTGGATTTTAAACGGCGAGAAGATATGGATTACAAATGGTGGCACTGCCGGATTTTTCACCGTGTTCGCCAAGACTGAAGGCGACGGCGGTAAAATGACGGGCTTTATAGTCGAGCGCGAATGGCCGGGTGTCTCGACGGGTCCAAAAGAGGACAAGATGGGAATTCGAGCTTCGTGCACAACCACCGTCCGATTTGACAATGTGCGTGTCCCCGCCGAGTGTGTTTTGGGCGAAGAGGGCAAGGGCTTTAAAGTAGCCATGGCCGTACTTAACAATGGGCGTACAGGTCTTGGCGGCGGCTGCGTCGGGGCGATGAAGAGGCTCATTGAGCTGGCTATAGCTCAGGCGACACAACGTAAGCAGTTTGGTAAAAGTATCTCTGAGTTCCAGCTGATTAAGGACAAGATCGCCACCATGACAGCGCTCTGCTTCGCCTCCGAGAGTGTAGTGAGTGTTGTTGGCCACCTAATTGATTCGGGCTCAGAGGATTTCTCTGTTGAAGCGGCGATGAGCAAGATCTTCGTCTCAGAGGCGCTGTGGACTGTAGCCGATGAGGCGCTACAGATCGCCGGTGGAAATGGTTTCATGCGAGAGTATCCCTATGAGAAGGTCGTCCGTGATTCACGGATAAATCGTATATTTGAGGGAACAAATGAGATCTTGCGGCTTTACGTTGGTTTGTCAGGAATGAAGGATCCAGGAGAAGCTCTCAAGGATATCGCTAGGGGGTTAAAGGGCATATTTAACGATCCTATCAAGGGATTCGGCGTGTTGAGTGATTACGCCTCCAGAAAGGTAGGTCAACTGACCCCGATTGGGAGGTCGAAATTTGTTGGGCTTCATCCAGCCCTAGCCGATGAATCGCTCGTATTTGAGCAAGGTGTGGCGAAGCTGGCGCAAGCGGTAGAGGCGACCCTCTCACGATATCGCAAGGGAATTATTGAGCAGCAGCTAGCGACTAAAAGACTGGCCGATGTGGCGATTGATCTCTTTGTGGGTATGTGCGCTATGGCTAGAGTAAGTTCGCTTATCTCGGAAAAGGGTGAAGCCTCTTGCCAGGATGAGGTCCGAATCGTTAAGGTGATATCAAGTGGAGCTAGGGTGAGGATCGGGAATAACCTTAAGGCTCTCTACAAGAACGCTGATTCTGATGCTGTCGCTCTGGCGGACAGTATAATCGCGAAGGGTGGTTACACTTGGGACGTTCTGTAGTTTCATTCGATTCGATGTGAGGAAAGTACGATGAAAAAACTTTGGGGTGGCCGTTTCTCTGGCGAACGGGACCAGAGTATTGAGGCATTTGGGGCTTCGATATCCTTTGATCAGCGACTCGCTAGCTTTGATATTACCGGTAGTATAGCTCACGCGACGATGTTGGGAGCGACAGGTTGTATATCAGCGGATGACGCTAAGAGTATCGTCGCGGGGTTAGGAAAAGTCAGAGAGAAGCTTGAGCGAGGGGAGCTCGAGTTTAGGTTGGCAGACGAGGATATTCACATGAATATCGAGCGGTACCTTACAGAGGAGATCGGAGCTGTCGCTGGTAAGCTACACACAGCTCGCAGCAGGAATGACCAGGTCGCTACTGACATGCACCTATTTGTCAGAGAAGCGCTGTTAGACTCGATCGATTACGCTGAGAGGTGCAGAGTAGCTCTTGTAGAGCAAGCAGATAAGCACATCGGCGTTATAATGCCGGGGTATACCCATTTGCAGCGCGCGCAGCCGGTTCTATTCTCACATCATTTGATGGCCTACGCGCAGATGTTAAGCCGTGATATCGGGCGGCTACAAGATCTGTGGAAGCGCGTTAACGTTCTTCCTCTCGGCTCCGGAGCGATCGCTGGGACTACGTTCCCCCTCGATCGGATGATGGTCGCTAGACTCCTAAAATTCGACGGTATCTACGAAAACAGCATGGATGCGGTAAGTGATCGTGATTTCGTGCTCGAGTATCAGAGCGCCGCTTGCTTATGCATGATGCACCTCTCGCGTTTGTGCGAGGAGATAATTATCTGGAGCAGTGGTGAATTTGGGTTCATCGAGCTTGATGATTCTCTTTCGACTGGTAGTAGCATGATGCCACAAAAGAAGAACCCTGACTTCGCTGAGTTGACTCGCGGCAAGACAGGAAGAGTCTACGGATCGCTATTCTCTCTCCTTACCACAATGAAAGGTTTGCCACTCACCTACAATAAAGACATGCAAGAAGACAAGGAGGGGTTGTTTGATACAGTGGACACGGTTCTGGGGTCACTAAATGTTGTCTCGGCGATGATTCGAACGTGGCATGTGAACGGCGACCGTATGCGACTCGCGGCCGATCAGGGATTTACTAACGCTACTGATGCCGCTGATTACCTAGCTAAAAAGGGGCTCCCGTTTAGAGAGGCTCACGAAGTAGTTGGACAACTGGTACGGTACTGTATCGAACATAAGACCCATATATCGGCCATAAATTTGGAG
The DNA here is from genome assembly GCA_044356215.1 of Bdellovibrionota bacterium. Taxonomy (GTDB): domain Bacteria; phylum Bdellovibrionota_C; class UBA2361; order UBA2361; family OMII01; genus OMII01. The sequence continues at coordinate 13,211 of JBIKWQ010000037.1, forward strand.
GATCTCAAGCGTTTCTCGCCTCTTTTTGAGACGGATGTTTTCGAAGCATTGCGTCTTGAGAGCGTTGTTAATCGGAGATCGACATCCGGCGGTACCGGAACTAAACCAGTTATGTCGCAGATTGCTGAGTTGAAACAGCGAATAAAGAACGATGAGTTATGGCTGAAAGAAAGGCGAGGCTCGATAGAGTTCTGAAACGGCTCGTCAGTTAAGTCCAGAGTGGATTTTGACAACGAGAGATTTTACTGTACAAAATCTCTGAATTCGTGTCCCGTATTTTTTTCGCGCACATACTTTTTCTCCCACTCGGCGCTTAGGAGAATTACATGGCGGTCGCGAGAATCCATAGCGATAAATGATCCCATCGGCAACATGAGCTTGCCGATATCACCCATGACGTAAACGCTGTGCTTGTAAGGAAGGAAATCGATAGCCGTCTTTACTCCGTATTCATCTTGAAGGCGGTACTGCAGAACCTCAAATTGCAGCCTTCCTACCGCCGCGACTAAGGGTGGATCTTTTGGATTCTTAAAGGAGCGTAGGATCTGCACCGCACCCTCGTAGGCCAATTGGTTTATACCTTTCTCAAACGCCTTGTGGCGCATTACATCAGTAGGTCTTATCTGGGCGACTATCTCGGGAGGGAACTGCGGCATCGGCTTGTAATTAAACCCTCCACGTAGCGAAACCGTATCCCCGATGGCGAAAGCCCCAGGATTAATAACTCCGATTATATCCCCTGGAAACGCTTGATCTACTGTGTTGCGATCTTGAGCGACCATGCTGTAAGAGCGCGAGAGTCTAAGCTCTTTACCCTCGCGGTGATGCTTAACGACCATGTCACGCTCAAAACGACCGGAGCAAACTCGTAGGTACGCCATGCTGTCACGATGGCGCGGATTCATATTGGCTTGGATCTTAAAAACATAGGCCGAGAAGGGCTCCTCAACTGGATCGATCTCTACATCATCTCCTTTAGTGTCACTAGCGAGATAGGAGTGAGGAGCCGGGGCAAGCTCAGTAAAAGCGTCGAAAAATGGCTCAATTCCAAAGTTGGTTAGCGCTGATCCAAAGAAAACAGGGGTCACTTCGCCGTTTAAGAAGCTCTCTGTTGAGAATTGATTTCCAGCTGTGGCTAGTAGCTCAAGCTCATCCTGCAGCTGTTTGTACTGCTCATCTGAGATAGCGCCTGATTGAACGGCTTTGTCGAGTGTCATCTCTTGAAGTTCAGCTTTAGCCGCGCCTCCATACTCGGACCGTGTAAACAGGATCACCTTGCGGGTCTTTACGTAGACAACTCCTTTAAATGAGCTGCCACTGCCGATCGGCCAATTTATAGGACTCGCTAGAATTCCAAGAACGTCCTCAACCTCCTGAAGGAGTTCTAGGGGATCTTTGCTGGGAAGATCCATCTTATTTATAAATGTTAATATCGGAGTCTTCTGCATCTTGCAGACTGCGAAAAGTTTTCGTGTCTGAGCCTCCACGCCCTTTGATGCGTCAAGAACCATCACGGCGCTATCAGCCGCCGTGAGCGTACGGTATGTGTCTTCGCTGAAATCCTGGTGCCCAGGGGTATCTAGCACGTTGATGATCGCGTCTTTGTAGGCGAACTGCATCGCGGACGCCGAGATCGAGATTCCACGCTCCTGCTCAAGCGCCATCCAATCAGACGAGGTGGCTTTGCCGCCCTTGCGGGCTCTCACCATTCCCGCTGTGTGAATCATACCTGAGTAAAGTAACAGTTTCTCGGTAAGGGTAGTCTTTCCGGCGTCTGGATGGCTAATGATAGCAAAGGTTCGCCGCTTGGCGGTCTGGGCTTGAACTTCTTTTTGTGCTGCTGGGTCTGTCATAACAGGGCGTATTTTAACATAAATGGGCGATTATTGCACTGCGTGGGAGGTATCTTTTAAGGATAAAGGTTGCTATCCTCTAGTCCATCGGCCTGGCACGTTAAGGAAGGACGGCAAAACCCCTCCCTACTGCGAAAGCGGATCTTGAGCTGCTCTTCGAGTTTTCGAGATGGGAAAAAATCCTCAATGTATCACAGTGGATACACTTGCGGTTTTTTCCCATCTCGAAAATCGAATATCAACTCAATCTCCACTTTCTCGCTACGGGTAGGTTTTGCCGGCCTTCCTTAAGAAACTGCTTGAGCGCGATACAACCTTTTTAAGTGAGCATTTTTATGAGTGGAGAGCAGTTAGTTGGCAAGGATTTAGTGGTAACTTTTCATTATACCCTGAAGAATGAGGCAGGCGAGGTTCTCGATTCATCAGCCGGTGCTGAGCCACTTTCTTATCTACACGGCTACAAGAATATAGTTCCGGGATTGGAGAACGCACTTGTTGGAAAGGCCGTTGGAGCTAAGTTCAATGTAACAGTTGAGCCAGGCGAAGGTTACGGAGAGCGCGAAGACGAGATGGTCATTCAGATCCCTAAGGCCGAGTGGACACTTCCAGAGCATGTGGGAGCTGGTGAGGTAATTGAGCTCCAGTCTCCTGAGGGGCATGTTGTGCCAGCGATGATCGTAGAAATCGGCAACGAGTTCGTCGTAGTGGATGCTAATCATCCACTAGCTGGAGAGAAGCTCTTTTTTGAAGTTGAATTGACATCGATCCGTGGCGCTACAAAAGAGGAGTTGCAGCACGGACACGTCCATGGAGAGGGTGGGCATCACCACTAAAAAGACGGATTATGTTCATTCCCCATCACTCTGTAAGTGCTGACGTTCTGCGCGGTGTCATCGAGGAGTTCGTTAGTCGCGAGGGAACCGACTACGGATTTGAGTATTCACTCGATGACAAGGTAAAAGCCGTCCATAAGCAGTTGGAGCAGGGGAAGGCGCGCCTGTTTTTCGATCCTATATCTGAGACCTGCGATATTGTATCTGTAGCGAGCGCGCGTTATCGCGAGTTGCTTGCTAAGCTAGGCTCCTGAGTCGTACTGGGTGCTTTGTGAGCGATAAAGTTAAAAAAGAGGGCCTTTGGTGGGCAGATCTTAGTGACGAAGAGTTACTAAAAGTCCGGATGTGCGATCTCAATCTGAAGATTGAGGGTACGGCACTTGAGTCTCGTATCAAGCACGTTCAGAGTGAGCTAGATCAGAGAAATCTTCGCTTCACTCCGCATTATTGGTTGTCAGATGAGTGGTTCTGTCCTGACGGTATTCCAGGGATAGCCATACCATTTTACCTGGCGCATCCCCGTCTAGAGAGGCTTGAAAAGGCTAAACTCTACGAAGTTGAGGGCGGGGAAGAGCAATGGTGTCTTAAGATCTTACGACATGAAGTTGGGCACGCTATTGAGAACGCGTTTAGGCTAAGGTTGCGTAAGGAGCGACGTAAGGTCTTCGGTAAATCGTCGGTCCCTTATCCTGAGTACTATTCCCCACGGCCTTATAGTAAGAGCTTCGTCCTGCATCTAGATCGCTGGTACGCGCAGAGTCACCCAGATGAGGACTTTGCCGAGACATTCGCGGTATGGCTGACGCCAAATTCGCAGTGGCAAGCTCGTTATGAGGGGTGGCCGGCCCTCAAGAAAATTAAATACATGGACGCGTTAATGGGGCAGATAGCTGGCAAGTCCCCTGGTGTTACAAATTCTAATACCCTCGACCCTCTAGAGAGCCTCACGAAAACTCTAGGAGAGCATTATGACGAGCGGTGTAAGAAATACGGCATGGAGCACCCAAGCTTTTATGACAAGGATCTGAGGTCTCTTTTCTCGAGCAGCCCGGATTTTGCGAAACATCCGCTCGCTGGTCAGTTTATTCGTCGCAAAAAGCGTCAGATACGTTCGGTCGTTTCTCGCTGGACGGGAATCTATCAATATACTATCGATAAGGTGTTGGATGCGATGATCATGCGCTCGTCTGAGTTGGGCTTACGCTTAACTCTGTCAGAGGATGAGTCGCTTAAACAGTTTACTGTCTTAGTAACCGTACAGACTATGAACTATCTCCATAGTGGACGACACAGGGTGGCGCTATGAAGAAGAAGCTAAGGGTGCTCTGTTTGGCCCATGAGGACCTTGTTCCGCCAGAAGATATCAAGAGGGATAGGTCTTTTCATGAAGAGCCTTGGCGCACAGAGCAGTATGTTCTGTCGACTCTTAAAAAGCTTGGCCACGAAGCTAAGATCCTAGGAGTACGCTATGATCTAGGTGTAATCAGGAACGGCGTTGAGGAGTTTAAGCCTGATATTATCTTTAATCTTCTGGAAGAATTTCACGATCAGCCGCTCTATGATCAGAACGTCGTGAGCTACCTTGAATTAGTCCCTGTGCCTTACACGGGATGCAATCCTCGTGGAATGGTCTTAGCGCGAGACAAGGCTCTTACTAGAAAAGTCTTAAGCTATCACCGCATTCCAGGCCCTGATTTCGCTGTGTTTAATCGAGGACGCAAAGTTAAGCGTCCAAAGAAGCTCGCTCTGCCGCTCTTTGTTAAGTCACAGATTGAGGAAGCATCGCTTGGAATATCTCAAGCATCAGTTGTGTACACCGATAGTGAGCTCGAAGAACGCGTTAAATTTATGCATGAGCGCTATCGAACAGATGTCATAGTCGAGGAGTATATCGAGGGAAGGGAGCTCTACGTTGGAATCCTTGGAGATGAGCGTTTAACCGTTCTTCCGATATGGGAGCTTCTCTTTGAGAGGATGCCGGACGATGTGCCACATATCGCGACACGGAAAGCAAAGTGGGATCCTGAGTATCAAAAGCGCCACGGAATAGTCAGCCGGGAGGCAGAAGGGCTTACACCTGAGCTAAAGCACAGAATTGTTAACGCGTGTAAGCGCACATACAGGGCACTTGGTCTATCGGGTTATGCCCGTATAGACCTGCGCTTGAAGGAGAGCGGCGAAGTTTTTGTTATTGAGGCTAACCCTAATCCGGAGATCGCCTACATGGAGGATTTCGCTGACTCGGCCCAGGCATATGGACTCTCTTATGAGGATTTAATTCAGCGCATCCTCTCGTTAGGGTTAACACGCGGGTAGAGGACACAATGTATAAGGCTATCTCGGTTGTTGGATTGTTGCTAGCGCTTCTTGGTGTCTGGCAGGGAGCAGAGACTTACTCTTTTGTTAATGACGCACGCGTGACTCAGGCAAGGGTAACGGCCATTCAGGAGCTAAGGGGACCTCCTAAACCACGACAGAGGACTCCTATACACCTTTCATACAGGACAGATGATGGTAATGAGTATAGCGCGATAGCCCACCTTCCGTTACTGCAGGAGATCAAAGCGGGTGATGAGATCCGAGTTCTAGTGGATCCATCAAAGCCAGAGATCGCCAAACTGCCGCTCTGGTCTGAGCTATGGGCGAGGACACTCGCATATGTTGTCGGTGGACTACTGCTCTTAATAGTAGCCCGTGTGCTGTCGACCAAGCAGAGTCGGTAGATCTAGAGCCAGGAGGAGTGGGATTTGATACTCGAAGAGTATTTCTGAATGAGAAAGTAGCTGTAGCGATGGCGCGTGGCTTATGGGCGCGGGAGTTGGATACCGATTACCGACACGTCACGGGTTGATCCTTTTAGATGTCCAGAATATCTTTGGTTAGGGAAGGTCGGCAAAACCTACCCGTAGCGAGAAAGTGGAGGTTGAGTTGATATTCGATTTTCGAGATGGGGAAAAACCGGAAGTGTATCCGCTGTGATACATTGAGGATTTTTTCCCATCTCGAAAACTCGAAGAGCAGCTCAAGATCCGCTTTCGCAGTAGGGAGGGGTTTTGCCGGCCTTCCTTAGGATATCGCTCTGGATCAAACGACTTACTTCAACGAGCCGATCTTTAGCGATCCAACAGTTCGCCTGACAGCGAACTTTAACTTCTAGTTCAAAGGATATTTGTGACCTTAAATCTCCATTTCTCAGCGGGCACTCCGGTCCTAGTCACTGGCGCAACCGGTTTCACAGGACAGGCACTTACCCGCAAGCTTGTTGGTATTGGCTGTCGGGTTAGAGCGATAGTCAGGTCCTCTTCTAATCGCGAGGGGCTTAAAGATCTGCCTATTGAATGGATTGAGGGAGATGTATTTGACCCAGCAGTGGTTGAGCGCGCCTGTGTTGGTGTTCATTACATCTTTCATGTCGCCGCGGCTTATCGCGAGGCGAAGATATCTGATGAGACATATACCAAAGTTCATATCGAGAGCACCAAGCTATTGGCGCAGGCAGTGGTCAGGCGCGAGGAGTTTAAACGTTTTGTTCATGTCTCTACAGTAGGGGTTCACGGGCACATAGATGAGCCACCCGCCAACGAGGAGTATCGTTTTAATCCCGGCGATATCTATCAAAGCACAAAGGCCGAAGCTGAGCGCTGGATCTCGCGATTCTCTAAAGAGACCGGCCTTCCGATAGCTATCGTAAGGCCAGCGGCGATCTATGGTCCGGGAGATCGACGTTTGTTAAAGCTCTTTAAGATGGCCAATAAGCGTCTGTTCCCGCTATTTGGCAAAGGGCAGGGGTTGTATCACCTGATTCATGTAGACGACCTCACCAACATCATCATTACCGCGGCGCTGGCACCGCAAGCCCTAGGAGAGGTGTATATAGCTGGAAATCCCGAACCGAGTCGGCTCGAAGATATAGCTAAACTGATCGCCGGTGAGATAGGCAACAAGAAGCTTCAATTTATAAGACTACCTGCCTGGCCGCTATTTTTGGCGGCCGATATATGCGAGGCCATCTGCAAACCTTTAAAGATTGAGCCGCCCATATATCGCAGAAGAGTCGCATTCTTTACCAAGGACAGAGCTTTTGATACCAGGAAATTACGCGAGGGGCTTGGATATCAGTACTCGCATACAGTTGAAGAGGGATTACGAGCTACCGCGCGGTGGTATCGGGAGAGGGGGTGGGTGTAGGGTCTTCTACAACTCCCCATGCTCCTGAAAGCTAAAATACCCCCGCCTGGCAAATATTATGTGATCTAGTAATTTCATCCCTAAAGTCTTAGCCGCCTCAGAGAGCTGCTTTGTTACCTGTCGGTCTTCAGGGCTAGGAGTAGGATCTCCCGATGGGTGATTGTGCGCTAAAATCACTGAGTATGCGTGGTCGCTTATCGGGCCAACAAAAACCTCGCGTGGATGTACCGGGCAACTTGTCAGGAGCCCGATACTCACGGTCCTAGTCTTAATAACTTCATGAGCTCCACTTAGCGATATCGACACTACATGTTCCTGGGGGCGCTCAACTAAGTGTTGCAGTAGTGGCAAAACATCTTTAGCCCCTCGGATCCTGATCCCGTCCGGGCGAATCCTGCGCCTTGAAAACTCTAGAGACGCAGCCAGCAGGAGCGCCTTGGATGGACCAATACCCGGTACTTCCAAAAGCGCCGGTAAATTTATTTCAGGCGCGGCTAGCTCTAGGTGCGGAAGAACGCGGGAGGCAAGAGTGGCGACGGGGCAGTTTTTGGTGCCCGAGCCCAGCATCACGGCCAACAACTCCTCATCGGTTAAGGCGCGAGCCCCCATAGTTTCAAGCTTCTCTCTTGGTAATAGATCCATTAAGTACTCCTTTTTTGACTGATATAGTATCGCTTGGGGAGGGGAAAAAGTTGCCGGAAGTGAGTGTTAAATTGGGGACGTTCACGGGCCCGTTTACGAGCACGTGCAGGCGCACGTTCCCATGTAAAAAACCCCCTGTGTCAAACACGGAAACTGTGTTACACGTACTCTAACAATGGAGCAGCGTGAGCTTGACCCCATAGCATGCTTCCTGACGGCGTGTGAGATCGAACGGCGCGAACACCGAGCCGGTCGTCGGGAGCACAAGGTGGTAAATGGTCGGCAGATTTCAGCCGAAGGTGGTCGTTTTTTCTATCGCTTCGATTTTCAAGGTGAATCAGATCTCCGCGAGGACAATTCAGTCCAGGTCATAGTCAACGACGGATTCTATCAGGGAACAGTTAAAGCTTTGGCGGCGCGGTCGCTTACTATCTCTCTGGGCACTGACCTAGGACCGAGCATCTTCAGCGCCCGATTAGAGACTCAGGAGCAGGACCTCTTACAGTCGCTAATACTAAGGCTTAAAGACCTAAAGGCCGGTCGTGATGCTGCGTCCTGGAATCTGGACCTAGCTAAAAGCGCCCTGAACCTAAATTCGCTCCCACAAGAAGATTTTCCGACTGCTAGTTTGAGACCAGCCGACGACCTTACCCCCGATCAGAACCTGGCGCTGGCGCGGTGCATGGCTCAACCTGTGACGTACGTTTGGGGACCTCCGGGAACCGGAAAGACGGTTCTCTTAGCCGCGATGGCTCTACAGCTTTATCAGGCTAATAAACGAGTGCTTATAGTGTCCCATACCAATCATGCGGTAGATGGGGTTGTCGAGAGCCTATGTAAGAGGATTACAGATAAAGGCAAGGGGCGACACTCTGTGGCTGAGGGGAGCATCTTAAGGGTCGGCTCACTTGTTAAAGAGTCGCTCATTAAGCGGTATTCGGATCAGGTTAGCTTAGACGCGGTAATTAATAAGAGCCACGAGAAGGTATCTCAACGATTGGCAGCGCTTAATGTTGAGCTATCTGGTGTTAGAGACCAACTCTTTAGCACATCGCGTGCTTTGACTCTGATTGATACACATAAGCAGCTCCGCGAGGAGATCGACCGCGTTAGGAACTCTGATTTAAACGCCGATGTCGGCTTTATATCATCTCTCCGTTCGACACTTACAGACCCTGATTCTAGAGGCTACACCTCGAATAATGACACAGATGCTCCAATAACTGACTTAGTCGAGTTTATGGAGGAGAGCTTAAGGCGCGTTGAGTCGGAGGTGGCAGGGGCTGACAAGGAGATTTTAAATGAGAGAACTCTTGAGCTTTCAGCGAGACAGCTAGAGTTGACTGAAGCGATCGCGGTGCTCGAGAAGTTTATCAGAGACCTGCGCCTGAGCCTTTTAGACCGTGCTCGCATAATAGCAACGACCGCCACTCACGCGATGTTGTCTGTGAAGGACTTGTCCGACTTTGACGCTGTGTTGATTGACGAGGCTTCGATGTTGCCTCTACCACTTAGTTTTCTTCTCTGCGCCCGCGCTCGTGAGCGAGTAGTAATAGCTGGTGATTTTAGGCAGCTTCCGGCGATAGTCCGTTCCGATTCGCCGACCGTTCAGCAGTGGTATGGTCGGGATATATTTGATTGCGCTGGTGTGATCGACCTCGTTGATTCCGGCAAAGAGCATCCGTCGGTTGTTCCATTAACGACCCAATTCCGCAGCCATGAAGTGTTGTGTGGATTGATCAATAATCGTTTTTACAACGGGCTACTAAAGACAAAAACAGACTCATCCTCTGAGCGATATATCTTCCGTGACCCGCTGGCATACCTTAATCGCTCGCCCGTTGTCTTGGTCGACACCTCGGAGATCGCTCCTTGTGGTGAGATAGCCCAGGGATCAAAGAGCAACCTCCAGCACGCCTTGGTGGTTCGTAAATTGGCGCTTTTGCTCTCAGCGCATGGCGTCGCGGTTCTCCCAGAGGCACTAGGAGTGATTGTACCATATAGAGCCCAGGCTGATTTGGTGCGATCGCTCTTAGATGAGTGCGCCTTAGGAGATATCGTATCGGTTGGAACAGTGCATAAATTTCAAGGTAGTGAACGAGAGGCGATAATTCTAGATCTCACAGAGAGCGCTCCGCATAAGATAGGACGGTTCCTCAATCCAAATTCTCTTAGGGATACAGGCGCTAGGTTGCTTAATGTTGCTCTTAGCAGGGCTAGACGTCATCTGATCGTTGTGGCGAATCTTAAGCATCTTCGCTCTCAGTTAAAGATGCGGAGTCTGATGTGGGGAATACTCGATGACTTAGAGCGAGTTGGTTACAGACTCTCCGTTTCAGACCTGATCAATGAGCGGATATTCTCAACGCCTTCCAGAGAAGCGTGCGAATCGCCGGGGCTCTTAGCGTTCCAAGCCTTCGAGCAATCTCTTTTTATGCCGGCTCTAGTGGCGGATCTGATCGATGCTCGAAGCGAAGTTGTTTTCTCAACAACGAGCATAAATGAGCGGTGCGTTACTATTACGAACTCAGTCTTGGAAGAGGGCATAAAGCGGGGACTTAAAGTATCGGTAAGATATGATGAAAGAAATATGCGCGGGCATGACAGCCAGGTAGCTCTTAATCGCTTGCGAAGAGCAGGGGTCGCGACCATCGCAGTAGATGGCGATGTAAAAGATATGATTGTGATCGATTCTGAAGTTGTGTGGTCGGGTTCACTTGCGCCCCTAGATGCTTTAAAAGATGGAGATGGCGTGATGACCCGAGTAGTAAGTGGCGAAGCGGCGCTTAGAGCGCTGTACGATATAGAGACTGAGCCTCGCTCGCCTATGCTTAGGCTGGTGGGGGCTTAATCCTAAAAACGATATAATTTACCAACTGTACAAACCAGCCAATCCGCTCAAAAATAAAGAAGCACTAATATTTAGTATCATTACTCCTATGACCGACCTAAAGGACTTTCCAATCCCAGAGAGCATGAAAGAGCGTGCCTTGATTAATGCCGAGCGTTATCGCGAGATGTATCAAAGGTCCGTATCAGACCCGACCGGCTTTTGGGCTGAGCAGGCTCAAGAGTTGATTACCTGGCGAGCCCCGTGGAGCTCTGTGCTTGATTGGGATTTTAAGCACGGTCACGTCCGTTGGTTTGAGGGCGGCAAGTTAAATATCTCAGAGAACTGCGTCGATCGTCACCTCGGCACACGAGGCGACAAAATAGCGATTATCTGGGAGGGGAACGAACCGGGGGATTGTATAAAGATTACATACAGAGAGCTGCACAACGAGCTATGCCGCGCTACAACGGTTCTCCGTTCTTTGGGGATCACAAAAGGCGATAGGGTAGCGATATATCTGCCGATGATTCCAGAGGCCGCGATCTTAATGTTAGCGTGCGCGCGGATCGGAGCGATCCATACAGTTGTGTTCGCTGGCTTTAGCGCCGAGTCCCTCCGCGACCGAATTAATGACTGCGGTTGTAAGTTAGTAATCACAGCCAACGAGGGCTTAAGGGGCGCTAAAGCGATCCCTCTTAAAGCAACGGTAGACCAAGCTCTTGAAGGTTGCCCCACAGTAGAGCGAGTTTTAGTGGTAAAGCGTACAGAGACCGAGTGCGCGATGCGGAACGGAAGAGACCTGTGGTACCACGAAGAGCTTGAGCGGACAAAAGGTAATGACAACTCAAGTCCAGCCGAGATGGATTCTGAGGATCCACTTTTTATTCTTTATACAAGCGGCTCGACAGGGAAGCCTAAAGGGGTGCTTCACACAACAGCGGGATATCTGCTCCAGGTTAGCTTAACCCATCGTTATGTATTTAACCTAAGTGAGGACGATATTCACTTCTGTACGGCTGACGTTGGTTGGATTACAGGACACTCTTACGTTGTTTATGGTCCGTTAGCTAACGGTGCTACAACGATAATGTTCGAGTCGATTCCGACTTATCCTGACCCGGGCCGTTATTGGGATGTCGTAGAACGACATAAAGCTACTATTGTTTATACAGCTCCTACTGCGATCAGAGCGTTAGCCAAGGAAGGGGACCACCACGTCACGCGATACGATCGATCATCAATCAGAGTTCTTGGAACCGTAGGTGAGCCTATAAATCGCGATGCTTGGCTGTGGTATCACTCAGTTGTTGGTAACAGTCGGTGTCCGATCGTAGACACGTGGTGGCAGACAGAGACAGGTGGTGTGCTTATCTCGCCGCTCCCTGGAGCTACGCGAGCGAAGCCGGGCTCAGCCACTCTGCCACTATTTGGCGTTCAACCTGTTATCGTAGACGAAAGTGGTAAAGAGGTTGTCGGCAACGGAGTATCTGGAATACTCTGCATCCGTTTCCCGTGGCCCGGAATGGCCCGCACGGTTTACGGCGATCACGCGAGGTTTAAGCAGACCTATTTCTCTACGTATCCAGGATTGTATTTTACGGGGGATGGTTGTCGTCGCGATGAAGATGGATATTACTGGATAACAGGTCGCGTCGATGATGTTGTTAACGTAGCTGGGCATCGATTAGGTACAGCGGAGGTTGAGAGCGCGATCGTTAGGTCGGGCGTAGTAGCTGAAGCCGCTGTAGTTGGTATTCCTCACCCGATAAAAGGTCAAGGGATCGCTGCTTTCTGCGTGCTTAACGACGCGGGGAAGGACGACGTAGATACTAAAAATAAGATCATCGCGGCCGTTAGAGAGGTGATATCGCCAATCGCTACGCCTGATGAGATTTGGTGTGTTCCCGGATTACCTAAGACCAGATCTGGAAAGATCATGCGTAGAATATTGAGAAAGATCGCTGAGAGTGAATACGAGAGTGTGGGGGATGTTACCACGCTCGCGGAGCCTAGTGTGGTAGAGGCGATTATCAGCCGTGTGCGTAGGGGGCGGTCGCTATAGGCCTAACATCACCTACAATTAGTAATCGATAGCTCTGGGCCTAACTAAATCGCTAACCCCCTGTTTTCTCTCGGCGAGAATCGCTATGTTAAATCCTCTCCGCATGCTATTGTCACAAGTTCTTAGTGAAGTTTTCCCGGCACCACGCGTTACGTTCGATGGTGACCAGCCCTTATCGCTCCGCCGGACGCTCTAACGGATTGTAGGCTTTACTACCGTAGATGAAATACAGAGGATGTGTCGCTCCGGCAGCTCCAGCCTCAATAAAATAAACGATCGGGCTTAATGCCGGGCTAAATCTCTTAGACGGCTTCCGACAATATAAGGATGTTATGACTGTAGAAACCTCAACCAGTGGTGATGCCGCTGTGTGCTCTTTTGATACGATGCCTCTAGCTACGTTTCTGAAGGAGACTATTAAAACTGTTGGATACACAACTCCAACCCCGATTCAAGCTGGAGCAATTCCTCTAGTGCTAGAGGGTCGAGATCTGATCGGACTAGCTCAAACAGGAACAGGAAAGACGGCAGCGTTCGTCCTTCCGTTACTTCAAAAGCTAAGTGGCGGCAAGAAGCGTGGTGTTCAGGCGATTGTTCTCGCTCCGACACGTGAGTTAGCGGAGCAGATTAATGATGTCATTAAACTCTTCGCGCCACGTACAGGTGTTCGTTCTGTAACGATCTATGGAGGAGTATCTCATCGTGGTCAGATAGCTCAGCTTCGTGCCAACGCTCAGGTAGTTGTGGCTTGCCCAGGACGTCTCATGGACCATATCCGCGGCGGCACGATCGATCTCTCTGGGGTCGATCACCTAATCCTCGATGAGGCCGATCGCATGTTAGATATGGGATTCATGCCAGATATCAGAGCAATCATCGCTGAGCTTCCGGTAGAGAGACAGACTCTACTCTTCTCAGCGACGATGCCTGATGAGATCGCGTCTCTAGCCAAGTCAGTGCTTAGAGAGCCAACTACGATCAAGGTAAAATCAGAAGAGCCGGTAGCTTTGGTTACCCACTCGATGATCACCGTTAAACAGGAAGAGAAGGGCGAGGCGCTCGCTTCATGGCTTCGTGGAAATCCAGAGGCTCTTGTTGTCGTCTTTACCAAGATGAAGCACACAGCGAAGAGATTAGGAGATCGTTTAACTAAGGACGGCGTTCCAGCGACAGCGTTACACGGAAATCTCTCGCAGGCTCAACGTCAGAAGGCCCTTAAAGGCTTTCGCGATGGACGTTGCAGGGCACTGATCGCAACGGATATCGCTTCGCGCGGAATCGACGTTGAGGGAGTTACGCATGTAATTAACTACGACATGCCAGAGACCCTCGATGCCTATATTCACCGTACGGGTCGTGCTGGACGGGCTTCTAGAGAAGGTAGCGCTGTATCATTTGTAACAAGGGGTGACCGATTTATTCTCCGCGATGTAGAGAAGTGGATCGGTAAGTCGCTAATCAGATTAAATGGTGGTGATGAGCTTAGTGGCGATGCTCCTAGTGAGAACGAAGGCAGGGAGCGCCGTACCCGTGGAGCAAACACAGAGCGTCGCGGCGGACGCAGTGCTGGTAGGGGAGCGCCGAAGCGTTTTGAGCGCCCTAATCGTCGTGTTCGTACTAGTGAAGGCGATGCTGAGAGGCAACCTCGCGATGAGGCTAGCTCTGATACTCGACGTTCTGATTCAAGGCCGAGACGTTTTGATAGAGAGGATGGAAGAAGAGGTGGAGACCGCAGGCAGCCTCGCTTCAATCGTGACTCAAACTACGAGGGACGCCCTAACCGTCGAGACGGCGAGGCAGCTGAATCAAGGAGTGACGGACGCTCTTCTGGTCGTTTTGGACGTTCTGCAGGATATCAAGGTCGCGGTGCTCGCCGTGATGAGAGATCTGGCGAGAGGCGCGAGTGGAGCAGGTCCGATTCGCGTCCGGCTCAAGAGGATTCATTTGAGCGCAAACCACGCGGAGAGAGGACTGGAGGCTTCTCAAGAGGTGGCGAGCGAGCAGGTGGCTTCTCAAGGGGTGGAGAGCGAACTGGCGGCTTCTCAAGAGGCGGTGAGCGATCTTCGGGGAGTCCAGGTAGAAGGGGCGGAGCTGGAGCAAGGACAGGTGGACGTGGGAAAAGTTTCCGTGGTCAGTCTGACATCAGCCCAAGCTCTGATTACGTTTACAAGGAGAGACAGCCGTATTTTATCGAGGGCGGATTAAGCGAAGGTAGTAAGCCAAGAGCGAGTCGTCCAGGTAGGAGCGGCGGCTGGACCGGACGTTCTAACAGACGTGGACCTGGCGGCCCAGGACGCAGAGGCGGGCGCAGCGAGTAAGCTAACTCTAGTGGTCACGCCCTTCAGATATTGGGGCGTGACCATAAACCAGCAGACCATCAAAGCCAGTTGTCACGCTTAGAAGCTCTAAAAAAGAAGGATGCGGATGGAGTCGATCCGCTGCTTAAAGCAGTTGGGATCTTTTAAGCCCCAACTCCGTGCCGCTTACCGACTTTAGCGAAGGCCTCTAAAGCACGATCAAGATCCGCGCGCGAATGGCCCGCTGATATCTGAACCCTGATGCGCGCTTGACCCTGCGGAACCACCGGGTAAGAGAATCCAATTACATAGATCCCCTCGTTTAACATATCATCAGCGATCGTCGCCGCAAGTCTGGCGTCTCCAAGCATAATCGGAACGATCGGATGTATTCCAGGACGTACGGTGTATCCGGTTTTAACTATCTCACTTCGGAAGTAACGAGTATTCTCTCTTAACTGAGCCACAAGCTCGGTATTCTTCTCTAACAGATCCAGACATGCCAAAGATGCAGTTACTAGGGCAGGGGCCACAGTGTTACTAAATAGGTATGGCCTGCTGCGTTGTCTTAGAAGCGATATGATCTCCTTGCGCCCGGTGGTGAACCCACCACTCGCGCCGCCGAGAGCCTTGCCGAGGGTCGATGTAACCACATCGATCTTCCCCATAACACCACACTCCTCAATCGACCCGCGTCCAGTTGACCCAAGGAACCCGGTAGCATGGCATTCGTCAACCATAGTCAGCGCGCCGTACTGTTCAGCTAACTTTTGAATCTCCGCTAACGGCGCGATATCTCCATCCATAGAGAAGACTCCATCGGTGGCGATCATCATTCTGCGAGCCTTTGGCTTCGCCTCTTTCAAACACCGCTCAAGATCGTTTAGGTCGTTGTGAACGTAACGATATCTCTGAGCCTTGCAGAGCCTGACTCCATCGATAATCGAGGCGTGGTTCAACGCGTCACTTATTATCGCGTCCTGTTCACCTAAAACAGTTTCGAAGAGTCCGCCGTTCGCGTCAAAGCATGACGGATAAAGAATCGTATCCTCGGTTCCCAAGAATTTGGCGATGGCTGCCTCAAGCTCCTTGTGAATCGTTTGAGTCCCACAGATAAACCTTACTGACGAGAGTCCTAGCCCCCAATTATCGATCCCGTCTTTAGCGGCCTCACGCAACCGAGGATGGTTAGCCAGACCAAGATAGTTATTGGCGCAGAAATTAAGTACCTTTTTGCCGTTAACGGTTATCTGCGCCTCTTGAGGAGATTGAATAACGCGCTCACTCTTCCACAGCCCAGACTCTTGTATCGCTTTTAGCTCGGCCTCAAACTGCTGACGTGTTTGCTCGTTCATCTTCTAATCTCTCCTAAAACTAGTTAGCCGCAACCCGCGTCATAGCATCGCTGTACGCAGAGTCGTGAGCCCCTTTGGCATATCGAGCTTTAACCGCGGGGATCAAGTATTCCGCGAATCCCTGCTCAAACCCATAAACTGGGCACCAACCAAAGTCCTGACGTGCGCAGGAATCATTCACATCTGACGGCCAACTATCAACGATTGACTGCCTAAGTGGATTGATAGCATAAGTCACCGCGGTCATCGGAAAGTACAGGCCCACCAGATCCGCTATCTCTCTCGCGCTAGGAGCAAATCCGCCCACGTTGTATACGCGTTGTTTTAGAGCCTCGCGCGGAGCTTGGCTGAGCATCACGATCGCTCTAATGGCATCCGGCATCATCATAAATGGAAGTCTTGTATCAGGTCTCACAAAACATGAGTAAGGCACACCCTGAGCCGCCGCATGAACCATCTCAGAGGCGTAGTCACTTGTTCCACCTGTTGGCACCGTATGCGCACTGATAAGACCAGGGAATCTCACCGCCCTAAAGTCAACGCGTACTCTATTCTCAACTCCCTCGAGCATCCCGAAATTCTCTGAGTAGTAACGTCCAAGGGACTCACAGTAGAGCTTGTTGGCGCCGTACATCGTAATCGGATAGAGAGCTTGAGATTCGGAAATAGCGCCTAATTCATTCTTAAGCTCCAAAGAGGAGACTCCGTAGGCTGCTATGGTGCTCGTGAATACGAGTGTTACTGGAGTGCCGCGTGCCTCCGATTGAGCCCGCGCCAATTCAAGTATATTTAAAGAGCCCGTCACATTAACGTCGTGCGCCTTAAGTGGAGCGCGCTCGCCACCTGAAGAGAGGATACCGGCAAGATGAAATATGACGTCAAACTGCTTGTTGCTAGAGATGGTCTGAACTGCGTCGCGGCTGGATATATCCCCGAGCTCAATGCGCGAACAAACATTAGCAACCTCAGGAGAAGGAGGCCGCAGATCGAAGCCAGTTACAGAATAACCACCGATACGCGCTAGGTACTGCGCTAAACTACTGCCTACCTCTCCAGCAACGCCGGTAATCAGAACCTTCTTCATTTAAGCCTCCAGGTAAATAGACCGGAAGGAAGGTACCACAGACCCGTTTCTTAACAAAGTGCCACGCGATGCCGCATATTAAGCTAAGTAGCTGAATATGCGGCACATGTTAATTAGTGAGCGTGGGCAGCGGCCTCGTTGGCCTTGGCTGCAGCATTGTTTACAGCAGCGGCGGCACCATCCTGGGCGTTCTTTGCTACTGCTGCCTTCTTAGCCTCTCCGGCATTCTTCGCTGCATCTAATCGATCGAGTGCTCCCTTGATCTCTTTTTGAGCTCCGTCCATGACAGCCTCAGCCTGCTTGACCCCCGCATCCGCTTGTTGAGCAGCACCGGCAGCCATTGCAGCGGCACCATCTTGAGCTTGGGCGACGAATAAAGGGGCAAGTATAACAGCGAGTAGAGCTAGCTTTTTCATGGGAAGCCTCCGTAAAAAATAGGATGGACGAACCCTAACACAAAGTGGGGCGGTGAGCCTATATAGAATCTGCTAGAGGGAACTCGTAGATTTCACTCGATATCGCAATGCCATCTGCCGCTGGGTTGTAGTCAGTTCAATTGCCTTGTGTATCAGCTGAGGGCTGCTTCCTCACAGGATGGCGCCCCGAATCCCGAATCTCCGCCGCAATCGATTGATCTTACACACCGAACCTGTAGATCGCCTGTTAAGCATGAACTCTGAGAGAAGACTTTGCACTGCGTGCCGTTGAAACTAATTCGGTATGGCAACGGTTCCTCAATACAAAGGCCAGAATGGACATGGTAGATTCAACTCCGAAACGCAACACCTAGAATGCGTATCGCATCTAGGTAGTTATGGAAGATTCAAAAGGACAGTTAGGTGTGGCCGAAAGGCGAGTGATTTGGAAGTATCGGAAGCTTGGATA
>JBIKWQ010000038.1:0-31128 GCA_044356215.1 Bdellovibrionota bacterium
GACGCAGAGGACACAGAGAAAACCCCATAATTGCCCATAAAATGGCCGTTCTCTGTGTCCTCTGCGTCCTCTGTGGTGATAAAGAACTGCGACGCCCTAAATCTTAGTAATTAAATTTGATTAACAATACGAGTTTGTTACCATAATGGGGTTATTAGTATTTTCTCTTATCGCTTTAGGGGTGTGACGATGTCTCGTTATTTTTTAGGCAGTCTTCTTATCGGTCTACTATTAGTGAGTAGTGACGCGTCTTTCGCGGCAGGTGACTCGTGTATATCGTCTGAGTATGCGGTGAACTACTCGCAACGTCAGGTGCAATTAACGCAGAACTCTTTGATACGCCAGCAGAACGCTTTGTTGAGTCTCCAGAGTAGGATCGATGCCAGAACATTATCTTATCAGTTGCAGGTAGATCAGGCTCTGGCTTGGAAGCAAGCGGCCGCTGGTATGACACTTGGAAATACAGTTGGCTGCGCTCTACGAACTGTGCGTTGGGGTGGTAGTGGGCGCTGCTTCGCTAACTCCGTCTCATTCATCGTCAGGACTCAATCACGCGCTAACGCCGCTTACAATTTAGCGGTCAACAGGCTCAACACCTACCAGAACTCAGCTTCCTTGCAGGTATCTCGCATGCAGCAACGTGTAGCACAGGCGCAGATGAGCTACGACTCGGCCCTCAATAGTTATAAAAGCACTGAGGATACATACCTTAAATGTCGCTCTGCTCAGAGCGCGACCTAGGGAAGCAAAGAAACGGCCGCGTTTCGGTAGAGGTCTAGCAGCGTCTCATTATCTAGGGAGAATCCCCTCAAAGCTGGAGCGTCTAGAGGCGTATGCTTTTCGCTGTCTACCATGTGTAGATCCGGATCGGCTATCGGCGATTCATCGTGGTACGCGCTCTCCAGTAAGGTTCTAAGCGCCCAATAACGAGAGGCATAAAGTTCATACGCCTCATCGGCGTTACTAGCCTTAGCGTCCATCTCTGAGGCGTTGTGCGCTTCAGAGACGTGCGACTCTCTGGCTACGATATCAGATCCAAAGAGCAACCTGCCACGCCACCTAGCGAAGAACTCGCGAACCTGTTTAGGTTCGTGCTTACTAAGCTCCCTAACGATCCACTTAGTGGCGCTACAGTCTAAATAGAGATTTGAGTTCCTAGTTAGGAGCCCAGAGAGAAAATTAAGGTCTTCCGGGTAGCCACCCATGTGGGCAGCGATCCACGGGGTATTAAACCTCCCAAGAATACTCTCAAAAAGTTCGTACTGCTCTAATTTGGTGCCGTATTTTTTTGAGTCCCTGTACTTAGTAGCAAACCATGTATCAGGGTCAGCGATATGAGCCATGAAGATCATTCCGTGATCAACGGCGGCTTTCATCGCATCTATTCGAAGTGGAGAGTCGATCCGAAATGGATTCGATGAGAAAGGCTCGCCGCTGTGGTCATAGATTCGAGGCGCGTTCCATATCTTGGCGATCCTTGCTCCATAGCTCTTAAATACCGCGAGATCTCGAATAAAGTCTCGTCCAAAAGCGGCTATCGGATCCGCTGTTCCAAAAGTTGGTATGGCGATAAAGCGGATTCGCTCACCTAAGTTTTGTCTCACTGTCTCAAGCTCGTGAACCGGTGTCATTGAATACGTCAAATTGACGCCATAATGATCGGCGGCGGATGCATAGAGCTTAGCGGCTATCGCGCCTTGGATATGGGAGTGGATGTCTATAATCCCACCTGGAATAGGCGAGAATTTCTTGGCTTCCTCTTGGTAGTTGATATTCAATCGGTTTGATGGGCGCATAAGTCTGACTCAGTCACGGAGCTCTAGCTTCAGTGAACCTAAGGAAGGCCGGCTAATCAACACCTTGAAAAACCCTGTGCATCGCCGAAACGCCGATCCGCGTGGATATCTTGCCAACTACCAAATTAATCAGCAATAGAGAGCCTATACCACAGGTCAATAGAGCCACTAAATTCGCGGTGGTTTGAAAATAAGCCGGAAAGAATATGTAGCCGCCGAACATGGCACCGAGCGGTATGAAGCTTACACAAACCACAAACAGCCCTAATACAAGATAGATCAATCCGCCCCAGCTCATAGCTAGCTCCGCGGGATGTTCCCAGTCAAATCGACTGAAGCGAGCGCCGATCCCTATGCCTAATGAGACCAATCCGTGAGTGATGATAAAAGCTGACATAGCTAGGGCGAGAATGCACAGTGGCTCAAGAGCCAGAGCCAGTCCCGCCGAGGAGAATAGAACCGCGCTGATAAATCCGATCGGAGTTGCCCAACTGAAATACTTGGCCCTCAGAATAGCCTTAATATCGATCGGCGCTATCTGCAGGATCCACAGAGACGATCCCTCAAGAGATACCGATGGAAACACGAATCTTGAGCAGATCGAAAGTATTATGAGAGAGCTAATAACTAGAAAGGAAGAGAGAGCGATTAGGTCCCAGGCTCGCAAGACCCACGGTCCAACATTTGTCGGGGAGGATATGCTTTGAAAGTTGATGAAGTAAACCACACAGATCGTTAAGAACATCGCTAGCTGAATTGTATGCGCCAGTTCGCGTGTGAATGAGAACAACTCTCGAGTCGCCATCGCACGAGTAGCTTGAGATAGCCCTGGGATAATGATTCTTCGTCTAGACTCGCCACCTCGGGTAAATAAGAGACAGGCCCGTGGTTTGGCGTGCAGTCGATTGTAACCGAGATGGTATAATCTCTGATAGACACACGATAAGACGTACCACATGGCGATTATAAGACCGCATAAGGCGGCGGTTTGCGGATAAGGAAAGGCTAATATCGTATCGCCAGAGACCGCGTTAAGAGCTTGAGCTAACCAGGTTGATGGGAGAAGCGGCTGGTCGACAAACTTTAGAAATATAGATTCACGCGGGTTTGAGATAGCTTTCGTGATCACTTGAGAATTAGTCGTTCCGTTGCAGAGAGCTAATAGGAATCCCAAAACCATTACAAACAAAGCGACAAACACGTTCCTTCCCGCGCGCGCTGGTATCACGCAGGCGCAGAAGATTGATAGTGTCATTCCGCACAGAACGGCCAGTAGGAGGAAGATTCCCAATAGTAGCGGTGCCGCTATGTAGTAAGTCACACCCGAATTATAGAATGCTCCGACAGAAAGGTACGGAGGTAGGCAAAACACCACAATCATCCAGGTTGTGGAGATCAGGACCTCGCTGACCTTGCCCCGCAGAAACGAACGGCTGCTGACTGGCGCTGACAATAGTAGATCAACGTCACGCGCCATAAATAGGCTGCTTAGGCCAGTGACTGTGGCTGATATTAAAATCAAGCTAAACAATCCGAGCGCGAATCCTTGCAGTATGTTTAGAGAGATCTCACTAGGTAAGTTTGCTTTTCGTATCTCCAGGAGGGATTTGTCGGTCCCGAGGTAGAGACAGAACATAAGTAAAGCCGTGACACCGATACCAAACAGATCTGTCGCCAGATAAACTCTCCGCTTAAAGTAGCGATTCTTTAGTGCTAAGAGCTTAGGTTGTAGCGTGATCGGTACCGCTCTCAGTAGCCATCCCATTTTTCTTTCGGGCTTTCTCTTGGGTGGCGAAGTCATATTAGAGGCGCTCATAAATCTCCTTAAACGACCTAGTGCTCAACCTGCGGAGTCGTTAACTCTAAGAATATATCCTCTAAGTCCTCAGCTGCTCCGCCTGAAGTGTCGCGAATATCCGATAGAGTTCCTGTGGCTATCAGAGATCCCTTATGAATAATCGCCATATTGTCCGCTAGCTCTTCCGCGACATTAAGAGAGTGAGTAGACAAAAAGACCGTCATTCCTGACGCGGCGTACCTCTTAAAAGCGCTCTTAAGGTTTTTAGCTCCGTGAGGATCGAGTCCAACCATCGGCTCATCGACGATTAAGATCCGAGGATCGTGAACCAGCGCGCCACACAGCGCGATCCTCTGTTTCATCCCGTGCGAGTAGCTCTCGATTAAAGCGTCCTGCCAAGGAGTAAGTGAATACTCCTCCAACACTTCATCGATTCTTCGCTCCGCTTGCTTGGCTGGCACTTTATACAGATCGCACATGAAATAGAGGAACTCACGACCCGTCAATTTAGTGTATACATGCGGACGATCTGGAACGTATCCGAGGATCTTCTTGGCGTCGATAGCCTCGTTGTTTAGATCGAAACCTCCGAGACGCACTATTCCTGAGGTTGGCGAAAGGATGCCGGTTAACATCTTAATTGTGGTTGTTTTTCCGGCGCCGTTCATGCCGAGGAACGCGAATATACTGCCCGGAGGAACACTCAACGATACATCGTTAACAGCCTTGAATGAGCCGTAGGTTTTTGAGACGTTTTTAAGTTCAATCATGATGTTTTCTTGGTCGCGTGAGCTGACTAGACTCTGTTTGTCCACCGAAGCGAGTCAAAGCGATCGCTTGGATACTTATTATGATGCCTGTCCTGGCAAATCCTATTCTATTTTCGTGAGTGGAGATTCGCTGAGCTATCAGCTAGTTAGGAGTAAAGCTCGAAAAATTATCGTGATGACGGGGCGAAAACTGGATTCCCTAAGGAAGGCCGGCAAAACCTCGCTTACGGGATGTTTTGCCTCGCCTCCTTAAGATTCCCCTTTGATGACCTCTAACAAGCAGAGCTGTTTGTTTTGAGATTTAAAAAGATACTCGAATTCAGTCGGAATATTATCAGCAGCCCACTCGCTCTTTAGAAGATCAGTCGAGAATTTGCGAGAAGTCCAGAGAGGAGGCTTGAGTAGTTCTGCCACTGAATGAAAATACTCGTGATGGTCGGTCTTATAGCGTAGGAATCCAGAATCTTTTAAAAGTGTTCGCATGGTAACGAGCATCTCATCGTTTAAGATCCTGTTTTTCTTCCACCGTCTTTTATCCCACGGGTCGGGATAGTTCACGAGGAACGCGTCGACTTCATCTGGTGAGAATATCTCATTTAAATAACGTGCGTCTGTTCTGATAACTAGCGCGTTTAGTAAGCCCATCCGCTCGGCTTTCTCCCCGGTTTTAAAAGCGCGCTTGAAGCGGATCTCCAATCCTACGCAGAGAGCTTGAGGGTTGCGTTTCGCCAGTTCAAGCAGATGTAGCCCGGACCCTGAGCCGATCTCCACGAATAACTCCTTATAGTTTGGTTTAAGTTGAGCTATAAGATCGCGAGACTGGGCTGGCGACTCCCTGTCGCGTTCAGCGACGATGTGCCGTGGCTTAGTGCTAACAAGCTTTATGTATTGGTTCTCCCAGGTGGTCATTGATGCCTAGTCTACAGGAATGGCTGGGCGGGAATCAAATGGGGGGCGGTTGTAATCGTAGATCCGCATGATTCGCTTAATGAAAATAGGTCGACCAGCGTTATTTGGGCTATTTTCGCGGCAGGGGCAGGCGATCCAGGCGCGTCAGGCGAGATGCGAGCGGTGGTGGGAGCCACACACAGTTAATTGCCGTGATTACATAGCGCGGCATCTTCCCAAGTCTAAGAGTGTCGCTGTCTTAGGTGCTGGCAGGCTGCTTGATATCGATGTGGATCTCGTACTCTCAAGGTGCGAGAGCGCGCATCTCTTTGACGCGGATCTAACGGCGGTAAGGTATTGGAGGAAGCGCTTCGGAGCAAAATACAGAGAGAGGTTAGTATTTCGGCATTTAGATCTGACTGAATGTTTGCATCAGTGGGCCAAGGGGTTGCCAAAGCGGTCTTTCGCCGAATATCTGAATCAGCTAAAGGCGCCGATACCAGCTTGGTCCAGCGAACCGTTTGATGGTTATATCTCGCTCAATCTGCTTGGACAGATACCGCTATATTGGCGAGACAGAGTTGTTGACTTATGTCGAGGTCTCTCGAGTGATGAGTGGAACGCCCTGACAAACTCTATGGGGAAACTCCAAGAGTCTCATTTAAAGGCGTTGCTATTGGATAAAGATAGGTGGTCTCTCCTACTTACTGATACTGAGTACTACTATTATCACTGTGACCAGAGTCATTGGCGAGTGGAGCCGGCTATCTTCGGAAGGGCGAAGGATCTTTACGAGCGCGAGTTCGCTCATCTGTCCGGCGGAGAGGCGTGGTTGTGGCATATCGCGCCGCAGTTTGTCGAGAGTGACGACGAGGGGGAGATCCATCGAGTCGAAGCTCATTTCAAGAGGTAGTGATGGCGCGTGGTATGTGTTAATAATACCTTCGGAGAAACGCCATGGAATTTTTTAGTATCGAAAACTTAATCGCCCTAATCTCGCTGACCTCTTTAGAGATCGTCTTAGGGATAGACAATATAGTATTTATCGCGATTATCGCCTCAAGGTTAGGCCCAGAGCGACGGAATTCCGCTCGGATAGTCGGATTGCTGGTCGCGATCGTCACGCGCCTATTGCTCCTCTTTACACTATCTTTTCTCGCTTCGCTTACAACGCCTCTATTCACGGCGTTCGGACATCCGTTAAGTGGCCGAGACCTAATCCTGATCTGTGGCGGTGTTTTCCTAATATACAAGGCAACCAAAGAGATCCATGAGAAAGTCGAGCAACACGAGAGCGAGCTTGATCTCGCCGGGGGAGCTAAAGCTGTTACATTTGGCGGAGTGATAGCGCAGATAGTATTAATTGATCTGATCTTCTCGCTAGACTCGGTAATTACCGCTATTGGAATGACGGACAATCTGCCGGTGATGGCGCTAGCTGTTATATTGGCGGTGGTCGTTATGCTGATCTTCTCGGGCAAGATCGTCGATTTTATCGAGGCCAATCCGACTGTGAAGATGTTAGCGTTATCATTTCTCTTGATGGTGGGTTTTGTTCTTGTGCTAGATGGAAGCGGCCACCATATAGAGAAGGGATATATTTACTTCGCGATGGCGTTCTCTTTAGGTGTGGAGATGCTCAACTTGAAGGCGGCGAAAAAGGGGTAGGAGAGCTATAGAGTCGCCGCGATAGCCGCGGATCCGACAAGAGCTGCTGTATCATCCTTAATAATAAATACAGGGGTCGCCTCAACTCGGTCACGTAGCTTCCCTTTTCTTAGGTAACCCTCCATAAACTTACCCCCCAAGATAAATGGCGCTATCTTGGGTGGTATACCACCACCTAGGTATATTCCCCCGGTGGAGAGATAGGTTAATCCTATATTACTGCAGTGAGCTCCTAGGATCTGACAGAAAAGCTCGAGGGATTTCACTGATAGCTCATCGGCCCCAGAGAGAGCTCGATTGGATATTACAGAGGCGCTTACTGGCTGAGCCCCTGGTAGTTTATCCTCCTCAGGCCCGGTTCCGTGTCCAGTATCGCGGAGAAATGAGTAGATATTCACAAGACCCGGCCCACAAACGATCGACTCTACGCTTACGTGCGGTAACTTATTTCTTAGGTATTTAAAGAGCTCGAGCTCGATGTCAGTGCAGGGAGCGAAGTTGGCGTGTCCCCCTTCTGACGCCAGCACCACTGTCCAACCCGCCTCTCTGTGCAGAAGTGAATGGCCCAGTCCAGTTCCCGGAGCTATGACAGCGCACGAGCCTGATAGATCGCTCGATGGCCCGCCCTTTGATACCACCTCAAGCGAGGTGGGTTCCAATAGAGGTATAGCCGCTGCTGTGCTGACTAGATCGTTTACCAATTTTGTTTTTGGAATCCCAAGGCAGGAGGAAACCGATGCCTGCGATACTTCCCACGGGAGGTTTGTTACCTTAACACGACCGTTTATAACTGGTCCCGGTAGTCCGAAGCACGCCGACTCAAGGTTGCTCCGCATATTTGAACGGTGCGAATCTACAAACGTCTTTAATAGCTCCTCGAAGCTCGAAAAAGAATTGCTGTGATACTGCTCTGAGACTGCCAGCTCCACTCTGCCAGCCTGTCGAGTAAAGAGACCGATACGAGCTTTGGTGCCACCCACATCTCCGGCGATTATCATAGCGTATAACTCCTCTGAAGCGCGCGTTGTTTGAGGAAGAGTATCCCTTAATCGCTGTGGATAAAACAAGCTGTTTGCGAAATGTAGCTAAGATCGGGAACGTAGACTTTAGTAACTTATAAAACTATACTTCCGCATCGGATTAATAACAGAACCATTTGTAAAAATATGGCGCTTAAATAAGCAAACGGAGCCCAGATGAAGGTACTAATGCTCGGTTGGGAATACCCCCCGCATATATCCGGAGGCTTAGGTACCGCTTGCGCCGGGTTGACTGCCGCCCTTGCTGATAAGGGGGTAGATATTCACTTCATAGTTCCCAAAGTTATCGGTGATGAGGTGGTTCCACATATGGCTTTCACCGATTCGCGTGGCTGCGCCAGTAGCACAAAGAAGATAGAAGATAACGAGTTGGGTAAAACAGAGGTAACCCGACTGCCAGCTTTCCTTAACCCGTATTGGAATCAGAAACATTTTGCCGCCGCGGTTGCCAGCTCCCATGTTAACTCCGCGAGACTCTCATCTAAGATAGGGGTCCCTGAAGTTGACGCTGTTAGCCAGGCGCTCGAGGATGGCGAGGTTTTTGGGGTCAATCCTGCTTCCGAGTCCAGAGAGGGTGGCTCCGCGGAGCGCCACAAAATCGCTCGAGGCCTGTTTTCTGAGGTTGAGAGATTTACCGCCGATATTCTTTCACGATTCGCTAATGGGGATTTTGATCTGATACACGCGCACGATTGGATGACTTTTCCGGCCGCGGTAGCGCTATCTCATACTACTGGGCGACCGATGATCGCGCACGTTCACAGCTTGGAACATGATCGGAGCGGGCTTTTTTACGATCGAGAGATCGATGCGATAGAGCGCTTCGGCCTCCGTTCCGCTAATAAGATCATCGCGGTTAGTCACTACACAAAGAAGTCGATCGAGCGGAATCACCTTATACCTGGAGATCGAGTGGAGGTTGTCCATAACGGGATTTATCCGAGGCAGGTAATAACTGATTACCGAGGTCGCAAGACTTGGCCTAAACATGTTGTGTTATTCTTAGGCAGAGTGACTTATCAGAAGGGGCCGGATTATTTCGTTGAGGTAGCCAATAAAGTTATTCCACATCTTGATGACGTGCTCTTCGTACTGGCTGGCAGTGGTGATATGCTCCCGGAGCTTCAATCTAGGGTGAGGGAGCTCAATTTAGATCAACACTTTCTATTTCCTGGCTTCGTTCAAGGTGAGGAGTTAGAGGAGCTCTTTTCTGTAGCTGACCTCTATGTCATGCCTTCGGTATCGGAGCCTTTTGGTATAGCGGCGCTAGAGGCGATCAGTTTTAACACACCGACGATCCTGTCAAAGCAGTCTGGTGTAGCTGAGGTGATCGAGCACGCTCTCAAGGTCGATTTTTGGGATATTGATCGAATGGCTGATCTGATAATCAACGCGCTCAATTACAGTGAATTGAGGGTTGAGCTAGTGGAGAACGCGAAGAACGAAGTGGCGCGACTCCATTGGGGGGTTGCGGCGGAGAGGGTGACCGAGATCTATGGGCAAGTGATCGAGTCCCGTAAGACTAAGTGAGCCTTATCCGCTAATCCATTCTCAGATCTGTAACTTGAGTTAACGGTTTGAATGTTAGTAAGAGAGCGACATTAAATGCCTACAGTGTGCCTTTATCTGCAGGTTCATCAACCTCATCGAATTAGGCCCTTCTCCTATTTTGAGGCGGCGAATTCGAACGATTATTTAGATACCAAGTTAAATACGGAGATAATTTCAAGGGTAGCCAGAAGATGCTACCTACCGATATGCGCGAGTCTCCAGAGAGCGATCGCTCGACACAAAGGGAGATTTAGCGTGGCGCTTTCGCTATCTGGAACAGTTGTCGAGCAGATGATTAGTTGTGCTCCTGATGCTCTCAAAGCATTTCAAGCGCTAGTAGCGTCGGGGGGAGTCGAGCTTTTAGCGGAGACGTATCATCACTCCTTGGCCTCGGTTTCAGGTGATTTGGAGGAGTTCCGTTGGCAGGTGCGGGCGCACAAGGCATTAATTGAGCGTGAGTTCGGGGTGGTCCCGCGAGTCTTTCGGAACACTGAATTGATCCATAGCGATACTATAGCAAAAGAGATTGAGAGCCTTGGTTTTAGAGCGGTCATTGTTGAGGGAATTCCGGAGATACTTGATGGCCGCGAATTGAGCGCCATTTATCAAGCTCCCGGAAGTGAGCTGCGACTCTTACCCAGAAATTGCCCGCTCTCGGATCTGATAGCGTTTAGATTACGAGACGGGGGAGATAATGGGTTTAGTCTCTCACCAGTTGATGTCTCAGCGCGAATAAAAGAGCTTTGCGCGCCGGACGGGGTTGTGACCATTGGGCTAGATTGCGAGACTTTCGGTGAGCACCATCAGGGCTCATCTGAGATAGTGGATTTTATTGAGGGGGTCGCCGATTCTCTTCTTGAGGATCCGAACTGGCGATTCGCGACGCCAACGCGAATCGCCGCGGAATCTTGTCCGAGTAGCGAGCTCTGCTTCGCGGAGAATAGATCGTGGGCGGATACAGAGAAGGATTTAAGTCCCTGGCTTGGAAACGCGATGCAGAGCGCCGCTTTTAAAAGGATCTATGCAGATGAATTTAGAAAAATCTGTCCACCCGATCTGTGGAGGTACCTTCAGACTTCGGATCATTTCTATTATATGTCTAATAAAGGCGGGCCAGATGGAGATGTGCACAGATATTTCAGGCCGTTTGGGAGTCCTTACGAAGCGTTTATAGCCTATATGAACGTGCTAAGAGGGATCTCTGTTAAGGCCGCGTTAGTTTCAGGTTGAGGGGATTTGAAATGAAGCTTACACCAGACAAACTTCGCGAACGAATTGATTCGCTGGGTATTAAGTATGAGAGTTATTCGCATCCGGCGGTTTTTACCACGGCGGATATCGCTTTACTGCCGCATGCCTTGCCGGGCATAGATACCAAAAATCTGTTTCTGAGAGATGAAAAACGCACTCGATACATTTTGGTTTGTGTGAGAGCCGAACTGCGAGTGGACCTAAAACAGCTCGGTCGTTTGTTAGGGATGAAGGGTTTAACTTTCGGATCTCCAGATGAGCTTGAAAGTTTTCTGGGCGTATCTCCGGGCTCCGTTTGTCTCTTCTCGCTAGCTAATGACAAGAACAATCGGGTCAGCGGATATATTGATAGCTCAATTCCGCTCGACCTGCAGATGCAGAATCACCCATTAATAAACACCCAGACCCTGGTACTACCGGTATCCGGAATGCTTGATTTCTGCGCTTCTGTGGGTCATCCGCTAACGCGAGTTGAGATCCCCGAGCGGGTTTAATTAAGGTAAGTACCTAATTATAAACGACTAATCTCTGCTTTCTGGCGGCCTGCGGCCTCGCGTCGTCGCAAATAGCGCAATTTCAGGTGACCTCGTTGACCTGAACCCCCAAAGCTGGGTATCATCTTGGGCCTGAAGTTTTGAGACCTCGTAGATTTTCAAGCCAAGGGGTTCCGTAGGAAGAACTAGAAGTTAGGTAGTATTCATCATGAAGCGCACATATCAACCAAGTAAGAGAAGTCGTAATACCACCCACGGATTCCGCAAGAGGATGGCAACCAAGGGAGGTCGTAAGGTTCTAAACGCTCGCCGCGCTCGTGGTCGTAAGCGTTTGGCGGTTTCGGCTCCACGTAAGGGCCATTACAAGTAGGAATTAATTTCGTCCTGGCCAACTAGTCATCATTTGACGTTGGATCACTTTAGCCTGGAGGCTCTATTATCAAGAGGCCCTCTCACCAGTCTGTCCAGAGTAGTTCTAGACTCGCGGCTAATTCGCTCGCTCCATCGGCGCGTTTACGAAAAAAGAGTGACATAGAGCTGTGCCAGAAAGAGGGTCGCAAGCTACACGCGAGACACTTTCTGATTTTAGTTCGGCAGAGTGAGGCTAGCACAAGCAGGCTCGCGGTCGCTGTAACGACTAAGCTAGAGAAGAGCTCTGTCAGGCGTAATCTAATAAAGCGCCGCATTCGCGAGGTCTTTAGGACCGCTAGGAAAGATATAAAGATACCGATTGATATTGTAGTAGTCGCCAGACGCGGGGTGCAGCTCTGCGAGTTTGCGGATTATCAGAGAGAGATCTTGGGCGCGTTGAGATCGAATGGTTTTTTGCGGGCGATTGGGGAGCGCTCTTAGGTCTATGTCCATTAGCTCAGAGAAGAGCGATAACACCATCGCTCCATTTTCTAGAGGGGTGTTAAACTTGCTCTATAAGGGGTATAAGCTCATACTCTCGCCACTCTTTGGAAACGTGTGTAGATTTAATCCGAGCTGTTCTGACTACGCCCGTGAAGCGATCGAGCGTCACGGTTGGATAGCGGGTGTTGTGCTCGGTGTTAAACGAATCCTAAGGTGCCATCCGTGGCATCCAGGTGGAAACGATCCGGTTCCATGACTTTGATAGTTTTGTCAGAGGATTTGGCAGATCAGCTTTAGGGATAATGCCGTGAACGATAATTCAAACGATACCGAATACAACCAGCGCGCTATGCGCGCGATCATCTTGTGCGTGTTAGTGGCGATAGCCTATACGCAGTTCTTTTTAGCTCCTAAGCGAAACGCGGAGGTGCAGCGTCAGCAACAGGGACAGTCAGTAGCTCAACAATCTGGGGCGACATCAGGAGCCACGCAGACAGTTGTCGCGTCGAGTACAGCCGCGCAAGCCGGCGTTAATATCGCGCAGATGAGCGGGGTACAGGCGCGGCCAAGTAAGGAGGAGCTAGATGCTGCGCCACGATCCGTTGTTAATATCGGCAAGGCGATAGTTTCAATATCTCATCTAGGAGGTAGGGTTGTTGAGTACCGCTTGAGTGATTACAAGCGTGGCTTGGGTAGCGATGAGGGTTTGAACTTAGTGGATAGCGCAACCTCTGGTGCCCTACCACTAGGCGTTTATGTAGGCCGCGAAAGCGATGAGCGGGTGGTGTACACTTTGGCCTCAGTAAATGGAGCCCCTGCAGGCGCTGCAACAGCTAATATCAACTTGGCTGGCGGCGCTGCTGCGACCCTCGAGTTTACAGGCGTGTTGCCCAATGGAATAAATGTTTCAAAGAAGGTGTCATTCACCGGCGACTCTTATCTCTTCAATGTTGATGTAGCATTAGATAGACCGGACGCGTCAGGCCAGCCTGTGTGGCTAGAGTGGACCCATTACTACTCAAGCGAGGTCGAGAAAGAGCTGCGAATTAAGCACTCGATCACCATTCTGGATAACGCCAATAAGATCCAGCTTGTTCCAATAGAGGAGATACCACAGGGACTTCAAGAGCGAGGCGCAAACCGTTGGGTGGCGCTAGGTGATACGCACTTCACCACCACATTAGTCCCATCTGTAACTACAGTGAACACCCTCCTCGGACGTGAGGGCGATGTATTTAGCAGTCGAGTCGCAAGCTCGAGCACAGGAGGACGTTTCCACCTCTATGTTGGGCCGAAAGACTACAAGGCTCTTGAGAGTATCGCTAACTTCAACTTAGAGAGAACGATCGATCTGGGGTGGTTTTCGTTCTTAGCTTTGCCGTTGCTCTGGTTGCTGCGATCTCTGTACGCGCTTTTCGGTAACTATGGATTGGCGATTATCGGACTTACGCTCTTGGTTAAAGCCGCCTTACTGCCGTTATCAAAAGCTAGTTTCGCGTCAGCGAAGAAGATGCAAGATCTGCAGCCAGAGATTAAGGCCCTTCGTGAACGTGTAAAGGATCCGAACCAGCTTAATCAGGAGATGTTCGCCCTCTACAAGCGTAAAGGGGTAAATCCGATGGGAGGATGTTTCCCAGTATTGATTCAGATCCCGGTGTTCCTTGGTTTGTATAACGCTCTCTTAAACGCGATTGAGCTAAGGCACGCCCCTTTTGCTGGTTGGATTAGGGATCTCTCGGCCCCCGAGAGCTTGCAGCTATTTGGAATAGGGGTGCCGGTTATGGTTCTGCTAATGGCGGCGAGTATGGTCTATCAGACCTGGACCACTCCGAACCCATCCGCTGATCCGAACCAACAGAAAATGATGATGATAATGCCGTTAGTTTTTGCCGGTATGTTTATCATATTCCCGATGCCGGCAGGACTAGTTCTTTACTGGTTAGTAAACAACATCATTTCTATCGTGCAGCAGCTATACATGCGTAACGCCACGAAGGGCTCGGTGTACATGGCGACAGCGGTAGCCAGTGTAGCGATCTTCGGATTTGGCTATCTTTTGACTATGATCTAAGAGATGGAGGGGACTACTATAGCGGCTTTAGCCACGGCTCCGGCACCAGCGGGTGTCGCTGTGGTGAGAGTAAGTGGTCCTCGTAGTCGGCTCGTTTTAAAGTCAGTCTTTAGCGGTAAGAAAGATCCGCTTAAGCACCCTAGAACCCTTGTTTTTGGTGATATCCTCGATTTTAAAACAGGCGCCTCTATCGATAAGGGGCTCGCGGTATTTATGCCAGGTCCTTGGAGCTTCACCGGCGAGGATATCGCCGAGTTTCAATTTCACGGTAGCCCAGTTTTAGTTCAGAGAGTGTTGCGGTCTCTTTACGCGTACGGTGTCCAGCCGGCGCTAGCTGGTGAGTTCACCAGGCGCGCGTTTTTAAATGGCAAACTCGATCTGGCTCAAGCTGAGGCGATAGCTGATGTTGTGCATGCGAAGACCGAGGAGGAGCTGCGTTACGCTGGCGAACAGTTAAAGGGAAGGCTTAGTGAGGCGATTAACAGCATCGGAGAGCCCCTTAGAGACGCATTAGCGGAGATTGAAGCCACCCTTGATTTTCCAGATGAGGATATCAATCCCGATACTCTGGATGCGATAGCGGCGCGCGCCGAAGTAGCACGAGCTAAGATCGAGAATCTTCTAGCAACCTACTCCTTTGGCTCTCTGGTTAAGGAGGGAGTGCGGGTGCTTCTCTGTGGCCGACCAAATTCAGGAAAATCTAGTTTGCTTAATCTTCTTCTAGGAAAGAAAAAGGCGATAGTTTCGGAGATATCTGGAACAACCAGAGATCTCATCGAAGACGAGGCGACCTTCGCTGGTCATAAATTCGTTTTCTGCGATTCCGCTGGGATTCGTGAGACGAGTGATCAAATCGAGCAAATAGGTGTAGAACTCGCTAAAGAACGCATACCGTGGGCGGATTTAGTTCTTTTAGTTGTCGACGCGATGGATTCCTCTGAGTCGTGGCGCGAAACTTTAGAGCTGCTTAAATCCAGCGGGAAAAATATCTGGATGGTGGTGAATAAGATCGATCTAAATCCGCGAGCGTATGAGCAGTTTGCTGTTCATTCATCGCTCTGCCATCAGAATTTTTTCATATCAGCAAAAACTGGGGATGGAATAGGTTCCTTGATTGAGTCGCTAGTTGAGGACGTCGCGAAGAGGATGCCGGAGAAGAATGAAACGGGAGAGGTTATAACCAACGAGCGTCACCGTGATTGTCTTGAGAGGGCTGAACGAGCGCTCTCGTCATGTGTAGATTCACTTCATAATCGCGCTGCTCCATTATCAATAATAGCCGCGGATCTTAAAGAGGCTTTATCAGCGCTAGATGAGATTATCGGGAAGACATACACAGAAGATATTCTCGGCCGGATCTTTTCTAAATTTTGTATTGGGAAGTAGGGGCGGAAAAGCGGCAAAACCTCGCTTACGCGAGTTTTTGCCGCTTTTCCCTAGGAATATCCCTCACCAATTATAAACTCCCAATCCATCAAGTTTCCCAGCCTTCCCGCCGATAGAACTGTTTAAGAGGGAGCTGTGGTATCTCACAGCTAAGTTAAAAACTCTCCTGAGAAGAGAAAAAGTTGGGGAAGTAATAAATCATGAGACTTGATATCACCGTAGGTATTCCTAAGGAGAGTAATCCTGGAGAGACCCGTGTAGCAGCCACACCGGATTCGGTAAAACGACTAGTTAAAGGTGGTTTCAACATAAAGATTCAAGAAGGCGCTGGAAGGTTAGCTGGCTTTCGCGATGAGGATTACGACGCAGTTGGAGCTAAGATAGTAAGCGGCTCGGAGGTTTGGGTAGCCGATCTGGTCGCCAAAGTCGCGGCACCCACCGCTAATGAGGCATCAACGATTCAAAGTGGGGTGATGTTAGTATCTCTGCTTGAGCCCTACAGAAACGCTGAATTGCTCGAGCGGTTCGCCAAGGGGCGAGTTGACGCACTAGCTCTTGAGGCGATACCAAGAACATCTAGAGCTCAGTCGATGGATGTACTTTCGTCTCAAGCTGGCATCGCTGGTTACCGAGCTGTGCTCGAGGCGGCGCACCACTACGGAAGATTCTTTCCTATGATGATGACATCAGCGGGATCGGCGAAGGCGACGAAGGTAACGGTTCTTGGGGCAGGCGTAGCTGGATTGCAGGCAATCGCCACAGCGAGAAAGCTAGGCGCGACGGTTGAGGCATACGATGTGCGCCCCGAGACCCGCGAGCAGATTCAATCGCTGGGAGCGAAATATATAGATATAAAATTAGATGAGTCCGGAGTTGGACAGGGTGGGTACGCCAAAGAGCTCTCCGCGGAATCTAAAAAGAAACTGCAGGAAGCTTTAGATGAGCGTCTATCAAAGAGCGATATTATTATCACAACCGCTAATGTGCCTGGTCGCAAGGCGCCGATCCTCGTGTCTGATGCCGTGGTCGCCAATATGCGCTGCGGCTCGGTGATAGTTGATATGGCAACTCCAAGTGGGGGTAATTGCGCGCTTAGCGTACCTGACCAGGTTGTCGATGTTGGTGGTGTAAAGATAGTTGGACACACTAATTATCCAGCGATGATGCCAACGGATGCTAGTAGCTTCTTTGCACGCAATTTAGTCTCGCTCCTTGATCTGTTCGTTAAGGAGCGTGAGCCAGGAGCTCCCACGTTCTTCGTCAATTTAGAGGATGACATCATCGAGTCATCGCTCTTGGTGCATAACGGGGTGCTTAGAATCAAACGAAATTAAGACGGGGGAGATATATGTCAACAACGATGGTAGCGATCTACGTTTTCACCTTGGCGTGTTTTGTGGGTTATCACGTGATTTGGGGGGTTACGCCCGCTCTGCACACACCGCTCATGGCGGTTACCAATGCCATAAGCGCGATCTTAGTGATCGGGGCGATCATAGTAGCGGGTTCAGCGCATGCGTCGGATTCCGTATGGGTTCAGATCTTAGGATTTTTAGCGGTAACTCTGGCATCGATCAACATATTCGGCGGGTTTGTCGTGACTAACAGAATACTGGCGATGTTTAAGAAGAAGGCCTAGTAAGGGGTTTGTAAGGTTTAAGGTGGGGGGCTAATAATGATTAATTTAAGCGGTGATTTCTTTGCGTTCGCTTATCTAGTAGCGACGGTGCTCTTTGTATTTGGTCTTAAAGGTCTTAGCCATCCAAAAACAGCTTTAAGGGGTAACTTGCTCTCTATGGTCGGCATGGGGGTAGCGATTGTGGTTACTCTACTTAGGCCGGATATTAAGAATTACGGTGTTATCTTCGCTGGTCTGCTGGCGGGCGCTGCGATCGGTGTGCCTGTAGCGACACGAATTCAGATGACAGCTATGCCGCAGCTTGTGGCGGCGCTGCATAGCTTTGTTGGTCTGGCTGCTGTTCTCGTCGCGGGAGGAACATATCTCATTCACGCCAGTTCAGGACATGTCGACGCGGTGTTACTCTTTGAGCTTGTTGTGGGTAGCGCCATCGGCGCGATTACGTTTACGGGTTCTCTTGTAGCTTTCGCCAAATTACAGGGGCTGGTGGGATCCGCGCCTTTGGTCTTTAAAGGGCAGCACGCGCTGAATGCTGGACTATTCGGAGCCATTGCGCTGCTGTCAGCGACATTTATCGCTTCACCTAACGCACCGCTCTTCTGGGCTGTAACAGCTATAGCATTGGCGCTCGGTTTCTTAGTCGTGCTGCCGATAGGTGGCTCGGATATGCCGGTAGTAGTCTCGATGCTAAACTCATATTCTGGATGGGCCGCATCAGCGACGGGATTTACCTTAAACAATCCACTCCTTATCGCCACAGGCGCGTTAGTTGGTTCAAGTGGAGCGATCCTATCGTATATTATGTGTAAGGCGATGAATCGTTCCTTGGTTAATGTGATCCTTGGAGGATTTGGAACAACGGCGGAGCAGGCAGCCGCGGAGACCACGAGCAAACCGTGCAAAACAGCGAGCACAGAAGATGCCGCATTTGCCTTTGAGAACGCCACTAATATAATCGTCGTCCCCGGATACGGTATGGCGGTAGCGCAAGCACAGCACGCTGTGAAGGAGCTCTATGAGCAGCTTCACCACAAGGGGGTTGAGGTTAAGTTCGCTATTCACCCGGTGGCAGGACGGATGCCGGGCCACATGAACGTATTGTTGGCTGAATCAGAGATCCCATACGATGATGTTCTAGAGCTAGATGAGGTGAATCCTGAGTTCGCGAGGGCTGATGCTGTTCTTGTTATCGGTGCTAATGATGTAGTAAATCCAGCGGCTCGCAGCAATAAGTCGAGCCCACTCTATGGTATGCCGATCTTGGACGCGTATAAATCAAAGATGGTCTATGTGATTAAGAGGTCGATGAATCCAGGATACTCAGGCGTCGAGAATGAACTATTCTATCACGATAACTGCTCCCTTATATTTGGAGACGCTAAGAAAGTCTGCGAGGGGATAGTTAATAGCCTTAAGGCGGAGTAGCTACCATCGATCTTGTGATTACCAGCGATAGCTGATAAACACTGACCACGGATTGATCGTGGCGAGAAGTAAATTAAGTTACCTAAAATATAGATTCGATAAGTACCAGGTATACACCGATGCGGTCCAGTCACCTGAACACGACGCCAAGTTTCTCAAGACTCTCTATGTAAAATTAGTAGGGCGGCAACCGGTCACACTGCGCGAGGATTTCTGCGGTACGCACGCTCTGGCTAGGGCGTGGGTGGATCTCTCTAAGGACTTTAAGGCGATCGGAGTAGAGATTGATCCTGAGCCGATTAAATACGGAAAAGAGCGTGATAAGCTCGAGTTGTCTCCAGAGAAGCTCGCTAGGCTTAAAGTTCTAAGGCGTAACGTTCTATCCGCAGGGCTACCTAAAGCGGATCTCATCTGCGCGTTTAATTTTAGTTACTTCTGTTTTCATTCCAGAGCGCTTTTGCTTCAGTATTTCAAGCGTGTCAGGAGCTCTCTTAACCGAGATGGGTTTTTTATCCTAGATATCTTTGGAGGAACTCAACACGGCGCCCCTTCGTGTGATACAAAGAGGCTTCCCGGGATGCGTTATGAGTTTGAGCAGGAGTTCTTTGATCCGATCTCTAATAGCACTCGCTTTTATTTAAATTTCTATCCTCGCGGACAAAAGGCTCGCAAGCGCGCGTTTAGCTATGATTGGCGCATGTGGAGTATCCCTGAGGTTCGAGATGTCTTAATTGACGCTGGATTTAAGACGACTAAGGTGTATTGGGAAGGAACCGGCCGAGATGGTCGTGGTAGTGGCGTGTATCATCCACGAGAGAAGGGCGAGTCGTGTCAGGTGTGGACAGCTTATATAGTCGCTATTCCGTGAATAATCTTTTTAGTGCTAGGTTCCATAGCTCAAATAGTCCGAGCGCCCATTCAACTATAGTCGATCTCCTCCTCTGTGTTACTCTGTGCTCCTCTGTGGTTTCACCCTAAATGCTTGGGAAAGGAGGAAACCACAGAGGTACACAGAGGATCGCAGAGGCCAGAGCTCGAATAGTTGGCGCACTATGTTCAGACCCGCTAGAGCTCTTATAGGACTATTCCTTACTTGCATTCGTAGTCTCGCACCCGCCAGCTATTCGGTTTACATGAATATCGATTAGCTTAACCAGGATTCCGCGGCCTTTAATCGGGGGGCACGTTACTGAGTAAGATCGAGTGTAATCTTTGTACCGCCGCTCCACTGAGAAATTTTTTGTCCCAGCGGGTAAAATGAGTTTCTCTCCTGGCTTAAGCGAGGCGAACTTGCCTCCTCCAGAAACTGTGATCACGTTGTAGCTGCTATCTTGAGAATCATTTTTGATCATGATCTGATCGTTGGGTGGGCGATCGCCCCCGCAGGCGCTCAGCGAGAGGGCCAAGAATAGCCAAAGTGACGCGAGACATAAGCTTTTGATGTGGAACAGAACAAACACTCGCAGAGCCGTGTCACACGGGGTAAGGGAGCGATTGTGACAAGCGTCCAAGCTCTCGAATTCGCTAGCTGTTTGGCCCAAATCTGGACATTCTGTGAGTGACATAACAATTTCTATTACTATATGACCTAAGAATAGCGACCGCGAGCCTTAAAACAGGCCATCTGCCCAAAATCACACTGTATTTTAAAAGTGTGCTTTAAATGGAAGCACTTTAGGCGGTTATTCAGATATGTACTTATCAGGGCGTTCCTGAGGTTAAAAACAATTTTTAAAGGTGGTGACGAAATGAACAGCGACGAGACAAAACCCCAGAATTTTTTCGAGAAGTTTGGTTGTGAAGTCGCGTTCGGCGAAGTTGAGATCGGAACGACCTATCCGCTTTATGGAATGATCACCAAGATTATCGATGACACCCCGGGTCACGTAATAGTAGAGCTTAACTTTTCAATAACAGCGACGATGACTATTCCGGATGTGGAGAAAGTTGAGCTTCTTAAAGAGCGAGCTTTTGAGCCGGGAATCTTTGTCTCCACCGTCAAAGCTAAAGATCCCAAGTTAGAGGTTGATTGCAGCACCGTGGTGTTCGGCAAGAAGCAGGGATTTGCGGCGTAAGAGTGGTATTATCCAGCCCTTTTAGGGAGGTGTCTTTTCCCTGATTTCTGTCTAGAATAGCGACATTGATAGATAGTAGGGATTTAAACGATGTCGCAAAACGCCGCTGCCGCAGGTGGCTCAAATGAAACTAACTCAAATGCTCAGTCTCCCCAAAGCACTTGGGGAGAGGTGGTGTCTTTCTTTAAGACGCTCGGGTTCATTTTAGCCCTAGCGTTTGGAATACGAGTAACTATCGTCGAGCCATTTAAGATCCCGTCAGGATCAATGATCCCTACCCTTGAGATCGGCGATTTCATTCTTGTAATAAAATTTAATTACGGGCTAAGGATGCCCTTTATGACCAGATCGGCTGTCTCATGGGGCGCTCCTGCCAGGGGCGATGTAGTTGTTTTTACCAGGCCCGATGATCCCAATACTCCGGATGAGGACGACTCAAAGATTAATATCATTAAGAGGGTAGTCGGATTGCCTGGAGAATCGGTTGAAGTGCGTGGTGCTAAGGTTTATATCAATGGCAAGCCACTCGATGAGCCGTACACAAGATGGGCTGAGGGTGGCAAGTTTGAGGGCGGCTTTGGACCAAAGCGGGTGCCAGAGGGACACGTTCTACTTTTGGGAGATAACCGTGATAACTCAAAGGACTCCCGGTTCTGGACCGATCCATTTCTTGACCAGCGCCGCATCAAGGGAAAAGCAGTCCTGATCTTCTGGTCTTTTGACAGCTTCTCAAGGATTTTTACCCGCATAAGATGATTTCTAAGTGGTTCCCGATCGATAGTGCCGTTACCTTCAAAGTTTCTGGAAAGGACTCCATCCGCTATCTACACAACCGGCTATCAAACGATATCCGCGCCCTAGGAGTGGGAGCTAGCGGCCTTGCGGCGGCTCTCTCGGCCCAGGGGAGGGTTGAAGGGTTGTTCTCTGTGTCCCGAATAGGTGAGAGTGAGTTTCTTCTCTCTAGTGATGGTGGAGACGCGACTAAGCTCTCAGAGATTATCAGGCGCTTTGTTGTGGCTGATCGGGTTACCTTTGAAGATATCACCAAAGATCTCGCTGTAGTTCATATTGCGGTATCAAGAGATGACTTGTATCCCAAGCTCAAAGACCTGGGAGTTGTCCCTCTAAGCATCATGGACCGAGCGCGCCTATCTTCCTTTGGTGTTGATATCGTAATTAACATCTCTGATGCCGCGATAGTTCAACAGAGCTTCGGGGAGCCGCTCAGTAAAGCAAACTACGATCTTCTTCGGTGGGAGTTTGGAACCCCAGTATATCCTTCTGAGGTAAATGATGGCGGTATGCTATTAGAGTACGGTCTTCGCAACGCAGTATCCTTCACGAAGGGGTGCTATGTCGGCCAAGAGGTAGTTGAGAGGAGTGACGCAATCGGTAAGCTACCCCGCCAAATAGCGCGGATTCGCTTAACTGGCAGCGATTCGGTTTCAGGAGGTGAGAGTGTGGTAACTCTATCGGGGGAGGCGCTTGGCAAGGTGGTAAGCGTCATACCGGACCCAGAGCAAAAGGGTTTGTTACTGTTTGCTCTTTTAAAGAGTGAAAAGTATAAAGATGGGGACGCAGTAATAATAGCTGGTCGTCAAGGTCAAGTTCATGGAGGCTGATAAGATGAATAATTCTGGAATTAATCACGGAGCAGTTGTTGATTTCTTAGTTAAAAGCGGCGTTCTTAAATTCGGAGATTTCACCTTAAAGTCGGGTCGTCAGGCTCCATACTTTGTAAACACCGGCTCTTTTGACGATGGGGCGAAGATCAGCGAGCTATCCAAGTTTTACGCCCAGCAGATAATCTCGCTTGGCCTGCAGAACGTAGACGCGGTGTTTGGGCCAGCTTACAAAGGTATCCCGCTCTGTGTCGCTACGGCGATGAGTTTGTCGCGTGATTTCGGAATCGCTATGCCGTTCTGTTTTAACCGCAAAGAGGCGAAGACTCGCGGTGAAGGTGGAGAGTTTGTCGGCAAGCCTCTAAAGCCAGGCATGCGTGTAGTGATCGTAGAGGATGTAGTTACTGCAGGTACAACACTACAAGAGGTAGTTCCTGTTCTGCGTGATAAAGTTGGAGTTGAGATAGCTGGGGTAATTATCCTTGTTGACCGAGATGAGCGTGGAGCTGGTGAGCTCTCAGCGGTTAAAGAAGCTGAGCGAGATCTAAATATCAAAGTTACTTCGATTATCGATATAAAGAAGATTATCTCGTATCTCTCAAGCGAGAACTCCTCAGGTTTTAAGATCGACGGAGAACTTCAAAAGAGAGTTGCTTCGTATCGTGAGCAATACGGGGCTAGCTAGTAGCTATGGGTATCTTGGTTCGTTCGGTTTTAATAGCTCTCATCTGCCTTTTGTCGGTGTCTCAGACAGCTTTAGCCGCTCCATCAGATGCTGAGCTAGATAAGCGAGCCTATCAACTCTATCAGCAGGTTTTAAGTCCATTCTGCGCGGGGCGCTCGCTTAACGATTGTCCAAGCTCAAAGGCGCACGATCTAAAGCTTCAGATGCGCCAGCGTTTAGCTGCAGGTGACTCAGATGAGGTTATCCTCGCTGATTTTCTAAAAGAGTTTGGAGAGAAGTACAGGGCCGTTCCGGAGTACTCAGG
The DNA here is from genome assembly GCA_044356215.1 of Bdellovibrionota bacterium. Lineage (GTDB taxonomy): Bacteria > Bdellovibrionota_C > UBA2361 > UBA2361 > OMII01 > OMII01. The sequence continues at coordinate 23,319 of JBIKWQ010000038.1, forward strand.
TTTTGGGTTGTTCGCTTGGTGGATGCCGATAGCGTTCTTGGCTTTGGGAGCTATTGTGGCTTTAAGGCTTGCTATTTCTAAGCGCGGCAAGGAAGCAATGCCTGGCAAGGAGTTGCGGGATGGCTCTGAGGTTAGCGGATCCGAGAGAGCTGTTAGTGAGGAGCTTCGAAGGGAGATTGAGGCGGAGCTTAAGAGGATTGAATAGATATCCTTGGCGAATACCGACGCGGCTGAGGGAGGCTGGTGCCACGCCCCTTACCCCACAGCCTCCCACCGCACGATCTTGATACCCTCAAGCTTTAACTCATGGGGCTTAGATCCCAAGCATAGCAGGCGAGCGTGAGGTGCTTTATCTTGGAACGCCTTAAGAATAGCGAATTGACGCGAGTCAAAGCTCTCCTGAGGTAGGATCTTGATAGCAGTTAAATCCTTTCCATCGGCCTCTACCAGATCTATCACTGAGCCTTTGGTGTTTCTGTAATAGTAGTACTGCCTATTGGTGTTAGCGTACGAGTTTTTGGCCAGTAGCTCATTTATAGCGAAAGTGCGGAGCGATTTGTCCAAGTCAGCGCCGTAGATCCCGAGCAGTCCAACGTCGCAGAGGAAGTATATCGGCTTACCGGTTCCTAGCGGATGTGGCGGAATCTTGACTATCACGAAGAGAGTTTCAAGGATTTCAAGGTGACGCTGCACGGTTCTGGCGTTTCTACCTGTGTATTTGGCGATATTACTTAGATCTGGGTGCTCAAGTCTGGCGATCCCTTCAATAATCGCACGAGCCAGAGATGAGTCAGCCTTGGTCCTTGGGAATGTGTGAATATCACGCTCAACTGTGAGATCGATCCAATCCTTCAACAGGCTATTGCGATAGCTCTTATTGTTTGTGGTAAAGATCCCAGGAAATCCGCCACGTTCCAGGTATCGTAGCAGATCGGAGCGGGGTATCTCGTTCTCCTCGTTGATCCCGGATTTGGTGTTCATGAGATTAAACGGTTGGTGTCTAGATTCAGCTAGTGTGAATGGATAAAGCCGTATCCGGGAGAGTCTTCCTGTCAGTGACTCTCGGACCATCGCCAGCCGCGAAAACTCTGTTGAGCCAAGGATTACAAATTGTCCCGGCCTGCGGCGCTCATCAACTGCGAGCTTAAGCGCATCGAAGATATCCGGAACTTTTTGCGCCTCGTCGATAATCAACGGATCCGCGTCGGAGTACTGAGCTAGATAACTGTCGGGATTCTTAGCCGCGAAGCTGCGCTCATTTGCGCTATCAAAAGTCTGGTATACGGCGCGTGAGCGAGAACCCGCCAGAAGCTTCTTAGCCAAGAAGCTCTTTCCGCACTGTCTAGGCCCCTGAATGGCGACAATAGGCGAGTAGGCCATACGCTCTTTAACTAGGGCCAGTGAATATCGCTTTCTTAGATGAGTCATTATAAAGTGAAAAATAGTAGTAGGCGTATTAAGTATAGTAGTATCAGTATGTTATACTTATATACAGCATTTTAACCCTTCCAATTATTGCATTTAGATGCATAAATTGGAAGGGTTGATTCATCCTTGGGAGCTTTTCACGGCATTTCCCCCTAGCTAATTTGCTTAGCCCCTTCATTTGCTGGAAAATGATCCTAGGGGCTTCTGCTAGCCAAGAGCACCCCAAATAAGCAGTCTAATAATTAGCCAGGGATGGCGAGAGATGGAGTCGGTCAGAGGAAATTTTATCGCGGCGTCACAGAGAACCCCTCGTGGTGATCTGACTTACGGCGCATGGACCGAGATCTTGGACAGTGCTTCCTCGTCTTTAGTTTTTTTACGGATACTGCCGCGGATATTTGTGATCGCCTTAGCGTTAGCGCTAATTGTTCAAGCTTTCATCGTTCAGAGCTTTTATATCCCATCATCATCGATGCAACCCACTTTAGAGCGTGATGATTGTGTGGTGGTGCCTAAGTTCGCCTACGGAATTAGAGTCCCTTTCTTCGATAGTTTAGCTATCTCATGGAGCGCTCCAGAGCGCGGTCGTGTAGTTGTTTTTCACCGGCATGATGATCCGGCAACTGAGATTAACGAGGGGCAGGGAGCGTTAGTTAAGCGGGTGATCGGTATAGCAGGTGATGAGGTTTCGATAGAGGGTCATGATGTTTTTGTAAACGGTGAGCGGATAGCCGAGCCGTATGTACGTTGGACTAACGATACGCCTCATCAAAGGATCTCATTTACGGTCCCAAATAGCCGAGTTTTTCTGTTAGGCGATAACCGCGATGCCTCGTATGATTCAAGATTCTGGAGCGAGCCTTTTGTTCCGCTAAGTAAGATAGTTGGTCCAGCTTCGGCGGTGTATTGGTCGGCTAATCGTTCGGCGCGGATGGTTTACTAAGGTTGGAGATAGCTAAAACCTTAGTTTATTCAGCAAGTAACAAATAAAAACATAAAATACACTCAAGTTCTTTGGTTTAACCGCCGATGGGAATTATGAGGGGTTAGCGGTAGACACTACTAAGACATCTTATTAGTGGAGCTAAGAATTGTTAGTGCCCCCCCCTGGTGAGCAGCGCGGTCATTCATCTTTGTAAGGCGAACAAAAAAATGTTAACTGGCGTTACACGAAAGCTCAGCACGTTTGTCAGAAGAGGGAGCGATTTCTCGCGTATCCATAAGCTAGGCTTTGTGTCACGAGGCTTTGCCGATTTACTTAAAATCATCTCACTAGTAACTGTTATCTCCGTCACAAAAATCTCCTCCGCGCAGGTTCAGACCTGGTTCGATCCGAGCCATTCGGTGACCGGCGATGTTCAGGGCGCGCGATTTGGTTCAAGTTTATCGTGTGGAGTTGCCTCTGATCCTGGTGTGCCTGGTAGTAGTGAGCCGCTTTTAGCGGTCGGCGCTCCTGACGAGGACAACGGCGCGGGAGCGGTATACATCTATCGCACAAAATCGATCGGCTCCGCTCCGCAGAAGTTAGTCTCTCCTAATCCGGGTCCTGGAAAGGGATTTGGAACGGCTATCCTCTTCGTCAATGACACTGACGGTGGAGGAGCGCCTGAATTAATTGTGACGGAGCCCAACTCGAGTGGAGCTAACGCTAAGATCTGGGCTTTCAAGAGCCTGACAGGGACGACCTTCTTCGCGTGTCAGGGTGGGGATGTAACTTTGGCAGCGGGATCGGGTGAGTCGATAATTAACTTCCCGTCTGTTACAGGACCCGCGCCAGGGGGATCAGTTTTTGTTGTAGGATCCTCGAGCCGGAGCGCTGTTGATTCTCTTAGGTTAACTTCAGTACCAGGCTTTCCGCTTCTGTGTTCGCTCTCAACGAATGGTCTTTACTCAGCGGTGGGACAGGCAGGATCGGGATATGGTTACGCTCTTGGAACTATCGAGTATTCTTCTGGGCCGAGATTGTTGGTAGGAGTGCCCAGCTACAACTCTTTGGCGGGAAGAACGTACCTACAAACTAAGGCGGATTTCACATTCGGTGGGAGTTTCCCGCAAGCTGAACAGGATGGCTCTCCTGGAGAGCTATTCGGATCTGGAGTAGCTAGCTACGGCTCTCACTATGGAGTTTCCGCGCCTGGTAGTGAGACCATTTATGTTAAGTGGAATGTGTCAACCGATAGTTGGATCGATCTATGCAACGTCTCAGTACCACTCGCTCAAGGTGGCCCTCAGTCCTTAGCGGGAGCTGAACATATCGATAGCTCTCTGCTCGGAACCGATCAGTTCTTCGCGTACCGCATACAATCAGAAACCGGTGGCTCAGTAGGTTATACAGGAGCCGATGATTTTACCTGCTTCGGCCCAAGAACCTACAACAACTGCATCTATGACGAGCAGCAAGAGCAGGGCTCGGCGATCGCAGGTGAGGGATGTCTAGCTCCATTAGGAAATGGCACGCTCGATAACGCTGTAGTTGTTGGCTCACCCGGATGGAACGGAGGTCGCGGAAGGGTTGATATAGTTGTTCGTGGTACTCAATTTAGTTCAGCCAAGACATGTGATACCCCGACGCCAACACCAAGCCCTACCCCTACACCGATACCAGTAACTCCAACACCGACGCCTACTGCAACGCCCGAGGGCTCTAATCCTGGCGGAGGAGGTGGTGGTCGAGGTGATGTCGTACTAGTTGAACCAGATAAGGGAGGTTTGCCTCCTCCAGTGCTTTCAGCTTTACCTGGTGGCTCCAGAGTCAGGATTGAGCTTCCTCCAGTAGCTCTAAAGGATCGTGCCGCGCTCGCTAAGCTCCTCGCTCGACGACTAAAGATATCCTCCAGACGTGCGAGCGTGCTGGCCGCTCAGCCAGCTAACTTATTTTATCAAGTGACGATTGTCACAACACCCAGGGCCGCCAAGAAAACAGCTTTCTCGCTCTCTGATCTGTTGATAGGTGATGCGTTCGCCAGTGAGGGAAGGAAGAGGCGCACGTATAACACACGGAACAGAATCACAATCGCTAAGACATCGCCGGGAACGAGGGCTGATGTATTTTACAAAGTTGGGATCCTAGTTAGAGGACAAAAGACGCCCGTGTACACTAAATCAAGCCCGAGTGCGACGATACAGATGTAACAAGAGCGGGGCGGGGAGTTTAGTTGGTGCCGGATGAAGGATCTGTTTTCTTGTCTGGTCGGTTAGCTACAGTTGGTTGGTCTGCCGTGATTCGAGCGGTATTCTTGGCCGTATCGGGGTTAGTATTTGCCGGCTCTATCGGTTCGTTAAACCTTATCTCATACTTTATTGCTTGGCTGCCTTTATGAGTGCCTAAAATTAAGTCGAGCAAGCTGATATTTTGAGGAAGGCCTGGCACGACTTGCGAGACAACAGGATTCGGCTTATTGGAAACAGACACACGAGTTATTGTATTTGTAACTCCATTCTCCTCATTTCCGCCGCTCCCGTCCGGCGGCCCCTCTGTGAACACGGCCGCATTGCGAGGTACATACAACACTTCTCCGCTCTCTGTTGTGACATCGTATCCCAACAAAAAGCCCTCCGCTACGTTCGTGATGGGAATAGGTTCGCCGACCGCCTCAGCCTTCTCAATTCGACTGGCATCATCAACGACTAACAAACCTGCTGGTGCGGTTAGAGCGGCAAGCACTCCAAGCCCTATTTTAGCGGGAAATGCGCGGCTTCCAGTCGCTCTTTCACTTTTATCAGTATTCCTGCCCGCAACATCATCTGTAGTCGCTTCCGATACATCTTTAGGTGTAGCAATTCCATGACTCATTATAAACCCAGCAGCTTTCCTAAACTCATGCGCCTAACAACCAGTCAAGTATAGTTCCTTAATTGCTTCCAATCAAATACAGGTTTACCTAAACTTGCTCAATTAGAGCAAAGCTCTCGCAAAACCTTGCACAAAACTATCAGGAATCATTAGCTTTAGCCCTATTTAGTTATTATAGAACAGACGCTATTAATTATAGAACAGCGTAAGGAAGCTGAAGCTCTCAGGGGCTATCGCAACATCTCAAAAGACATTCCCAGACACTCTCACACTCTTCACCGGAATTCTAGGTGAGAGCATATTGTCCATCGTTCCAGTGATGTCTCCAGCAAGATTGAGCCTGATAAACTTACAGCCTCTAACGGTTCTAGATGAAGCTAACTCTGTTAGCAGGTTTACCTCCTGAGAGCACTCGCTGCCGCGTGAGTAGGAGAGTTTCACAAGAGCCTGATCACTCATCGAGCTTACGAAATTATTCCGTGACCACGATAGGTCAGCATCAGAGCTCTCTAAAGCATCTCCAACTACGGCGAAAGCTAGCTGAGATAAACCTACGATCACTTGAGTTGTTGTAGTATATCCGCAAAGCTTAAGTCGACTGTCCTGTTTAAAGTGAGATCTGGCTCGCCAGCTACCACCTGAGTTCTTCTCTAATTCCTTTAGCGTTAGATCTGATCCGTTGTTGTAGAAAGCCTTGAGCACAGATGAGGCAGAGTGACTTAAGCCACTCGCTAAGTTATGCCTATCAGAGCCACTGTGGGCTAAATCGCACGAGACTTTTCCGGAGATAAATCCATCAAGATTAAAGCTTGGCAAAGAAGAGCTTTGATCCTGTTCAAGCTCAATATCTAAGATAGCTTCCCATTTAGGCGCCAGCATCTGACGAAATCTGACATCAACTTTATTGAAGAAGCTCCTGGCGATATTTTCATTAGTTAATAGTGTCGGGGCGTAGCTCCTGGTTAAACAGTACGCCGCCTGACTAACTCCTGCTAGCATCTCGGCGGCGCCTACATGTGTATAGTCAGAAGTACGTGGGTTGTGCCCAAAAACGAAGGTCGCTCGTGCAGCAGTGGGGGAGGTTCGCTTCAGATCTGTTAAGTAGATATCGCGGCAGTCAGGGTAGAGATATCTTAGGAGTTCTGAGTCTTGGCGGTTCATGCCCCTGGATTTTAGCAGTTTTTCATGGGCTAAGATAGAAATCCAAATACCAGGGCTCAAGAGTGTTTTTGGTAAACTACCGAGATAGTTAATAAAATATTTTTAACCACAGAGGACGCAGATGACACAGAGAAAACTCCATAATTGCCCATAAAATGGCCGTTCTCTGTGTCCTCTGCGTCCTCTGTGGTGATAAAAAACTGCGACGCCCTATTCAAATACCATAAGACAAGCATGGACGGCTTTTGAGTCGATTTCCCCCAGCCGCCCCTTTTTACGCGCCTCTTTTTAGTTCAGAATACCAGCTTATGCCGGATACCAACCAATCACTGCCTGAGATCTTAGCCCCAGTTGGCGACTGGGATATGCTTCGTGCGGCGGTGCATAACGGCGCGGACGCGGTATATATGGGGATGCCGGGGTTTAATGCTCGCGGAAGAGCTCCAACCCTAGAATTAGCCGAGCTGCGCGCCATGATCGAATATGCGCATCTCTACGGCGTCAGGGTGCTATTGGCTTTTAATATCCTAATCTTCGAGCGCGAGCTTCAGGACGCGATTCGCGCTCTTAACGAGGTTATCCCGTTAGCTCCAGATGCCTTTATCGTTCAGGATATCGGGCTTGTGCGACTAATCAGAGCGCTTGCTCCTAATCAGGCGGTTCACGCGTCAACACAGATGACGATCACAAACAGTGAGGCGATAGATTTAACGTCGGATCTCGGAATGCGTCGTTACGTTCTTGGACGCGAGGTCTCCATCGCGGAGATGCACAAGATTCGCGAGAAGACCGATAAGGAGTTAGAGGTTTTTACTCACGGCGCTCTCTGTGTTTCGTACTCTGGCCAGTGTCTTACATCAGAGAGCTTTGGTGGTCGGAGCGCCAATCGTGGACAGTGCGCTCAATCGTGTCGTTTAAGCTACGATCTTATTGTGGATGGTAAGAAGATAGAGCGTAAGGCTGATGGATACCTCGTTTCACCCCAAGATCTCTGTGGGTTAGAGGATGTGCCGCGTCTCATAGAGGCGGGAATCAACTCGTTTAAGATCGAGGGGCGTCTAAAGTCCCCGGCCTATGTCGCGAGCGCGGCACGAGCCTATAAGCAACGGAGTATCGGGAACCTCTCTGAAGCGGAAACAAAGGAAGCGATCGACTCGATGGCGAGGGTTTATTCGCGTGGCTTCTTTAACGGATGGCTAGATGGTGTAAATCATCAGAGGTTAGTTAACCCGTCGGTAAGTAGCCATCACGGACTGCCACTTGGTGTTGTAAGTGAAGTTCGTGGCGTAAATATCGCCTTGGAATCGAGCGAGCCAATTATCCTAAAAAGAGCAGTTAAGGAGGATGAAAATGGTGCAGATGCTCAAAAGCACGCAGGATTTTTGAATTTTTCGGAGCGCAACCCTGGCACCGTCAGGGTGAGCACCG
>JBIKWQ010000101.1:0-9186 GCA_044356215.1 Bdellovibrionota bacterium
AGGACACAGAGAACGGCCATTTTATGGGCAATTATGGGGTTTTCTCTGTGTCCTCTGCGTCCTCTGTGGTAAAAAATATTTTACTAATTGTCTCCGTAACTTACCAAAAACACTGCGACGCCCTACTAACTTTTCTTACAACTCCCCAGAAACACCAAGCTTAACACGACTACCTAGTACGACTCCTCCAGCTCGCCGACCCCCTTGTCCCCAAGTAATTAAGCCCGTATAACCCCCTCATGGACTTACGAATCGGCCAAGGAATAGATATCCACCCCTTTAAAGAGGGACGCAGATGTGTGCTTGGGGGGATTGATATTCCTTCTTCTCGCGGTCTCGATGGGCACTCAGACGCTGACGCCCTGGTTCATGCTTTGATCGATGCTATCTTAGGAGCCACCGGCGAGCGTGATATCGGCACTCTATTCCCAGATACCGACCAATCTTTTAAAGATGCTGATAGCTGCGAGCTGCTTAGACTTGTCTGGCAGCGGGTAAGTAAAGCTAATTGGAGCTTAGTAAACGCTGATATGACGGTGCTCGCCGAAGTCCCTAAGTTAAAGCCTTATGTAGAGGCGATGCGCGATAAGCTCAGCGCAATTCTTAAGTGTGATAGGGAACGCATCGCTATTAAAGCTACTACAACAGAGAAGCTAGGTTTTATCGGAAGGGAAGAGGGCCTGCTAGCTTCTGCTGTCGTCTTGCTAAGCAGATAGCTACTCTGCTACGGGCACATCGAGAACTATCCCCGATTCTATCAGATACTTTAAGAGGTGATTGTTTACTTCTTGTAGAGATAAATTTCGCGCCAGAACCATCCCCTCTCGCGGAACCCTTACCTTGGAGATATCAAACTTAATTAGCTCCAGGTAAAACTTAAAGAGCTTCGTCTCCACCGGATACACGAGCAGGTGTACCTGCTGCTGGAAGAGTCTAGCTGAAGCCTCTAATACTCCTCCCTTAAGAAGTGAATAGCGCTCGTCCTCAAGCAATAAAGGAAGCAACGCGACGCTAACGATGAATCCGATCGGCAATTGCGAGAAGCGCCGAAGATACTGAGTTAGATGAAAAAACTCAGAGTAGTTACTGACAAGCACGTTGTGGTCGTGTTTGCAGAGCTGCGAAACTACATCGAGAACCTCATCATCTGTCGACTGTTGGGTGCGCAGTATGTTGTTAAGTGTGATCTCTAGAACGTATGCCGCCTCCTTTTCGCCTACACCGGCAACATTCTGAAGCTCTTTCTGGCAAGCGCCAGCTAGTCCAGGAAACATCTGGTGTAACGCTCGAAACGTTCCGCGCTCTAGCAGGATCGGGCGTTTGTGAAAGAACTCTGTGGGAGGAATCGGATTCTGTTCCCTATCAAAAAGTATAGCGCTCGCTAATCCAGACCTGAGCAGTGAGATGTTAATTAGACGTGATTCGGCTTTTTTAAACGATGGGCCTGATACCTCTATATAGTCGACCTCGAGCCTGCCAGGGTCGATTCCTTCAGCTAAGCCGGCAAGCATAGCGGCTTGGTCGTCCCGGCGATAGAAAGCAGAGAAGAGTAGGTTGACCCCAAGGATCCCTAAGGCCTCCTGCTGTCTGACGTTATCTTTGTCGTTCATGTGAACGTGAATCACTACTTGATCGGGCTCAGCGCCAGGTGTGGCTTGGAAACGCACTCCCATCCAACCGTGAGTCTCATTAGTTCCAGCGAAGTTCCTGGCTGATACTGTGTCGGCAAAAACAAAGAAACCACAGCTACTCCCCCTGGTCGGCGCTAGACGCTCGATCAGAAGCGAGTACTCGTGATTGAGCATCGCTATGAGACGCTCTTTGGAGACGTAGCGTCCGGTTTTGCCGTATATGTTGTCACTAAAGGTCATGTCGTAGGCCGACATCGACTTCGCGACCGTTCCCGATGCCGCGCCTACTCTGAAGAACCAGCTAGCCACTTCTTGACCCGCCCCAATCTCAGCGAAGGTGCCGTAGCGACAGTCGTCGAGGTTAATGTGTAGCGCTTTATGCGCTGGTTCTGTCAATTTAGCTACCGTGTCAGAGGCGCTATTGTGCTTGATTGTTTCGGAGGTGGTCATAATTGTAGAGGAGATTATTACTTTTTAGGTTTCGACGCTTCATCCACCTCATTATTATCAACTAACGCGGCGTCGATCACCATCTGAACTGCTTTAGCTACTACCTCTTTCTGACTCTTTGGGATAATTCCTTGCGAGGCGAGCTTCTCAGCTTCCTCGAATACCATCGTCAGCAACTTCTCGCGCTGCTCAAAGCGGATACTGTTAACGCCACCAGCGCCACGGACCCCGGAGACTGCAGAGACACCTTTAACTCCAGCCGCGCCTTTAACGCGATCTACTTCGCCGACACGATCGGCAGCGCCTACTCCTTTTGTTAATCCGGTTCTTGATACCTTGCCGATCTTGTTATTATCGTCGTCTTTTCCCGCCATATCTTCCTCTTTATGAACCTTAAACTAAAATAGAGCTAACTAAACAGCGCCAGCTACCTGTGGGCTCCTTAGCACCTCGGAGAATGGACCCTTTGATCCTTCCTTTTGAAACTTCATCACCAGTGGTTTTAATCCTGGTCGCACCTTAGGCTTAACGGCGGGTTTTCCAAGCGCCATACTCTTCTGGAGGTATAGCAAAAGCACCTTATGTTCGCGCATGACGTTTAATCCGTCGGTCTCCCATTCGACCGCGACGTTTCTCAGTGAGATTCCATCCCAGTAGACACGATACAGAAGCCATTGATGCGTTGGTTCAAGAGCCGCCATGACGGTTACCATCCTTCGGTAATCAATCAGCTCGTCTGGAAGTGGACCTTCCGCGGCAGCCTGCTTCGTAGCTATCACGCTCGCGCCAACAAGGAGTTCGCGGATCGCTGAACGATACTCTGAGTCGTCACCAGTACGTGACTCCTGAGCTGGCAGGTAGCCCTCTCGTAGCTCTGGAAAGACTCCATAAAGTTCGGCTAATATCTCACGTGCTTTCGCCTCGGCTGATGCCTTGCCTGAACTACCACGAAGCCAACCTTTGGTCTTGCGAGCCGCTTCTGTTGCCGCCTCGTGAATACGCTTTCTGGCATAGCCCCTGAATGGGATGCCACGATTTGGATCAAAGCGCCGCGAGCAAAAGATCAGCGCTTCCATCGCCGCGCCGTCTAGGCCATCAAGTCTCCAGTCTAAGTTCCAGCCCCTGGCGACTGCTCGGGCGATGCTTTCAGCCCAGCCTTGATGCTCTACAACGAGGGCGTTGGCGTCTTCTTCGCTCAAACGGCTGGGTTTAGGGGTCGTTGTGTCTTCAGTCATTTAAATTTCTCAAAAATCGGTTTCAACCATCCCTTTTTTCAGGTGGTTAGCTCGTCACATATAGAGTGTATCGGAACGGAGTAGGACAAAACATTAGTAGAATTTATCACAAAAAATAATAAGTAAAAACAGACAATTGCGCGAAGGGAGTGGCGTTGGTCAAAGATAACTTGAAGCACTTTGGCCTGTTTCAACGAAAGGAGGGAGAAGTTCAGGTATGAACAGGAAATTACTCCGGCATACAAGAGCGCTTTAGAAACGACCTACCATACAGGCAAAAACAGGGGGCATCGTGGCATTAAAGAGATTATCAAGAACACGGGCGGCTCGTTCAAATAAGAAGGCGCCTAAATTGAAGTTAATCAAGAACGGAGATGCCCTGGTAAAGAGGAGCTCCAAGTCGAAGCGCCCGCAAATTCGAGCGGTGAAGAGGGGTGACCTGACGCCGTATCAACAAGAAGCGTTAGTAATGAAGTACCGCGCCAAAGCGCGTAAGCTTGGACGAAGCATGCTAAGGCGGTGGCACTCCCGTATGGAGCTGGATGAAATAGATAGCATCGTCGATCTCTCGCTTTGTGAGGCTGTAAAGAGGTTCGACCCTTACAAGGGAGCGACCTTTATGACCTTTCTTTTTTATCATCTAAAGGGGAATCTTGTTCGTGCTGTAGCGCAAGCCGCGGCAGCTACTGCTATCCCGCTGGCTTTTTCAGAGCTTGCGAACGCAGCGTTCGCGGATGAGGATTCGGCAGTTCAGGTTACACTGCCGATTAACGCTATAGAGTTAGCTGAAGCTTTGTCCAGTCAGGATATTCCGCAGCCAGATGAGGCCTTCTGGAAGAAGGAGCTACACTCTAAAAGTATTGGAGCATGCGAAAAACTCGATGAATTAGAGCGTGAGATCGTAAAGAGGATCTTCGTGCACGAGCAGCAGATTATCGATATAGCCGCGGCTTTAGGATACAGCAGGTGTCACATCTCGCGAGTGAAGAAGAAGGCACTCGATACCCTTCACGGCGAGCTTTCAGAGGTAATGAATTTAGCTGATTTCGGGCTATACCGCGATGAGGAAGCCATCGAAGAGGGAGACGTCGTTGAGAACTCCGATAGTAGGAGATCAGTTCAACGTCGCAAACCGCGTAGCGTGGCTAACCAGCGTGACTTGGCGGCTAGAGCAGCGTAGGAGAGAGGAGCGCCAGAGATTAGCGCGCCGCGACCCGTCTAACGACGATTAAATATCGTTCAACTTCGCTCACTGGTAAGTTTACTGGGATTACTTGGGGGTCCGAACCCTTGAGTTTTCTGACCGTTGATCCCGTTCCCTCAAGTTCCTCTTGAACCTTAGCTCCCTTAAGGGCTACGGCGAGTCCTCCAGGCGCGACTAGAGGCAACATAAGTTGTATCAACGTTCCAAACGCCGCCACAGCGCGAGAAACAACCAGGTCATAGCGGCCTCTGTGGGCAGGATCGCTCGCGAGGGCCTCAGCTCGGGCGTGTAGCTGAATGCAGTTAGTAATCCCACATGTTGATGCTGTCTCGGCAGCGAAGCGAACTTTTTTAAGGGTTGAATCGAGTAGGGTAACTTTTGAGTTTGGTAATGCCGCAGCTAGTGGAACTCCAGGAAAGCCCGCTCCTGTGCCTATGTCTAGTATCCGCTTGGGGGTAAAAGATTCAGGTAGTCCCTTTAAAGTGGCGAGAGAATCAAGTAGGTGCAGCGTGACGTAATCCTCTCGAGGGATCCTGGTTAGATTAAAAGACCGATTCGTCTCATCAAGGATCTCGAGGTATCTGACTAGACCGGCGGCGCGATCGGGGCTCAAGTGGATCCCCATCTCCGCAGCTTTGGTGGTTAGTGTCTCAAGTTCCGTGTTAGTCACTTAATCTCTCGGTAATAATCGCGTGCTGCACCCCTCTCCATTTGCAGATAAAAACAGTGCCAAAGGGGGCTTTGTCGGTATGCGCGGGTAGTCTAAGCGATGCGCGTAGTTCGTCAAGGTCAACGCTTGAGTTTCTTTTTTTAAATTCGGTACGACTACTCCAATTAAGCCCGCGTAACTTCTCTTTCAGAGACTTTAGGGAGAAGGGTTGTGACTCAATGATTCTAAACGAGTCCAAAAAGGGGCCTTTAGCAGGCGGGTTCGATGAGATCCCGTAGGCTAGATCCGGCGCTAAAAGCGCTATTCCTCTCTCAGCGAAGAAAGACCCAAGAAACTGACTGCGATTTATTACCCCGTGGGCCTCGGAGATGAACCCCTCTAGAGAGTCAGGAGGCGGAAGATGTAGCTGGTTCTCGGGCGGAGACCAGCCTAAATCTAGGTCGGTTAATCTAACGCTAGAGTCTGCGGTGACAACACCCCAGAGAAGGGTTTGCTCGAGACACTCCGAGCCGTATCCTAGAAACTCTCTCACCCCACCTGTGTCCTTTGGGTCAAAGAAGAGTCCCGGGCTTACCTTGATAGCGCGAACCTTTCCAACTTTTAGTCCCAATATTAGTTCAAGAGGAGGTGAGTAATCGTCAGCCTCACGGAATCTATCTCCAGCTCTGGAGCGTCTGGCAGGGTCGGCGTATAGGCCATCAAAATTATTTAGGTCTAGGCCAGCTAAGACCGAGTCGAGATCCCCGGTGAGAGAGGAGAAATTCTTTATTCCTTGGACTTTAAGATTCTCCTTTGCCATCTCGGCGCGCGCGGGGTCAATCTCGATAGTGGTTACATGACGGGCGACTCGCGCTATCGCGGCGGTGTCAGATCCTGTACCTGTGCCGATCTCCAAGACGTGGTTAAGTCCGGCAAAATATCTCGAGCGATATTGAGCGATAGCGCGACGAGATGCCTGCTCGAGAAGCTCTGGAGAGAAGATCCCCGCGGCGGCCCATGCCCCAAGCTTTTCAAGGGCGTTTGGTCTTGAGAGGGATGTGTTGATCGCGAGAGTTAGAGTCTCTTGGTCGAGAGATGTGAAGAATTTCTTCACCTTTATTACGAGAGCTGTGCGATCGAGCGAGGGATCGTTTTCGCGGATTAAATCGATCTGATCGAGGACTTCTCGTACTTTGTTGATATCAATCATCGACTGAACTTTAGCATTAAATGGGGCGAAGTACAGGAGGCTCGAGCTTACCTTCCAACAACTTGAGCTGAAGCGATGCGGGTACCTATGTCGGTCGCTTTTTTATCGCCCGCCCATGCTCTTAGGGTGGAGCCTAGACGCTCTTCGAACTCGCGCTCACTGATTCCAAAAGCGGTTTCGAACGCGGATACCTGGGAGATGTGGTTTCGCAGGAGCCTGAGAAACACACCGATCTTTTCGATTCCATAAACCTTAAGGAGCGCTTGCGCGGCTAAAAGAGATTGAGCATAAGCTGCCGGCACCATTTTAGGGGTTAATTTTGTGAAGCCACCCTGGAGCATACTTAGCGGCACTGGATCGGCTTTTTTTAGGTAAACTCTTAACGTATTTCTGAGGGCCGGATTCTCCTCGCCTTCGAGCCACTGGGCGAGTCCTTCATCAAGCCACCCAGGGATCGAACCTCCTGAGAGTGCCGAAAATACAGCATGTGAGTATTCGTGTTTTACTGACCTGTGCAAATTATTAACATCAACCGCTTCGGACGTAGAGAGTGGAATTATGATCTCACCGCGGTAAAACATGGCGTTGGTCCATGTCGGAGCGCCTGTTAATTTATAGAATGCCTGCTCCTCAAGGAGTCTTACCGAAGTGCGAAATGCCGGGACCATCCCGAACAGTGACGTTAGTTGTTGATGAGTCTGTGTTAACTCTTTTGAGATCTCATCAGAGAGTTCGGACCAGGAGCTTGGTGAGATCAGGGTGAGCCGACTACCGTCGCCAAGATTAACAGGGGTAAACCTCAAAGTTGACTCACTTGATGAAAGTGAGAATCGGGCACGCGAGGGGAGGCGTGAGGTATCAACCGATCCACTCTTGTCCTGCGCATGGCATGTGCTGTGAAGAGAGCACAGCACGAATAGGGAACAATGAATGGAGATAGTGACCGTTACTAAATTTCGAAGACCGATAGGGATGAAGTGCCGAACCTCACCAGACGCAAGACCGCCCGACCAATTAAATCTTTGCGATAGTATGGACCAGCTAATTCTCACCCTGCCGCCCCGCATGCCCAAAATTTAAGGGAAAACGCTCCCCTTATTTAAGTGTTCGGCAGAATTGGGGGCGGAGCTTTAGTGGAAACAATGCAAAACTCGCAATCTCGATATTTTGTGGACGTAGTTTCAACCTAAAAACGGCAGTTAAGGAGGACCAAAATGGTGCAGCTGGTTAAAAGCACAAGAGATTTTGAAATTTTCGGCGCGCAACCCTAGCACCGTCAGGGTGAGCACCGAAAATTCAAAAGCCGCCGTGATTTTAGCCAGATGCGCCGTTTTGGGACCCGCAACTGCCGTTTTTAAGTTCAACTACTTGAGTCGTACATTGTCAGCGAATTTTACTAGGGCGCCGCAGTGTTTTTGGTAAGCTGCTGGGATAATTAATGAAGTATTCTTACCACAGAGGACGCAGAGGACACAGAGAAAACCCATAATTGCCAATAAAATGGCCTATTCTCTGTGTCCTCTGCGTCCTCTGTGGTGATAAAGAACTGCGACCTACAATTTCACTGATGGTCCTTGTGAAAAGCTACCCTTTTTCAGTATTATAGGGGGAGCGCCATTTGAAGTGGCCTTTCTTTATAACAGAGGATTTAAATATGTCAGCAACAGGTTCATGTAACAGCGGTGATGCTGGAGCTAAGAATGTAATGGGTGACTCGGGCTTTATCCCATCGGAAGATAAGCCAGTTTTTTTCACGCCTGCAGCCGTAGATGCCGTTCGTAACGCACTGAAAGAAGAGGGTGAAGACGGCGATTTCCTTCGTGTTTCAGTCGTAGGCGGTGGATGTTCAGGTTATCAGTACGGCCTCGACTTCGACAAAGAGGAGCGTATGGGTGATTTGGCGCTCGAGTTTGATGGCGTTAAGGTAGTTGTTGATCCGATAAGTGTCGGATACCTTAAGGGAACGGTAGTAGATTACGTATCGGGCCTAAACGGAACTGGTTTCCAATTTAAGAATCCAAACGCTAAGCGCACCTGCGGGTGTGGAAGCTCCTTCAGCTAATCCGAGTATTCGGGTTAAGGTTGAATGAGAGACGGCGCGAATCCGAAAAGGGGCGCGCCGTTTTTATTTTGTGAATATACAATGCATTTATCACGGAACAGCTCTCTAAAGTTTTTCTTAGTGACGTCGTTATTGTCGGCAATAGGATGCATGCCGCCAGCTATTCAGCCAACACCAGTTGCTCCAGGATCAATTGCTAGTGTCAGCCGCGCTAGTGAACACGGATTGGAGGTCTCCGCCACTCCGGAAGATCAGGCAAAGCAGGATATCTTGAACACTCCCACCGTTTTCACTGTTTCCTTCGAGGATGATCCTTATTCGTGGGAAAGAGCAAAGTTTTTCCTGGAGAAGTACGCTGGGGGTGGGGCTGGGCATTCATCAGTGGTTACTAGAATAGTTGGCAGCAGGCTATCACTAGCTAGCAATCCCGCGGCAACGGATTTCTCGTATGAAGTATCTAAGGATGCGACCGAGGGAGGATTTAATTATCATGTAGGCTGTTCAGCCGCGGTTACAGGGGATCCAAATCAGGCGGCTCTTAATGCCGGAAATCTTGCCCGGTTTATCCGCGACGGCAAGTTAGAGCTTTCGCTCCTTGAAAATCGGAAGAATTGACCAGGGCGTCGCAGTGTTTTTGGTAAACTGCTGGGATAATTAGCGAAATATTTTTTACCACAGAGGACGCAGAGGACACAGAGAACGGCCATTTTATAGGCAATTATGGAGTTTTCTCTGTGTCCTCTGC
>JBIKWQ010000039.1:0-31104 GCA_044356215.1 Bdellovibrionota bacterium
TGGACGCAGAGCACACACACACCGCCATTTTTATGGCAAATTTTGGGTTTTTCTCTGTGTCCTCTGCCTCCTCTGTGGTAAAAAATATTTTACTAATTGTCTCCGTAACTTACCAAAAACACTGCGACGCCCTATAGATATCTGAGATTATTGAAATAATACGATTTAGCGAACCTATCTCAAGGGGCTCGCATCGATTATGGGTAGCAGGTAGTAATCATGTCACTCAGTATCAAGGTACGTAAGTTCATTCTTTCAGGGGCTCTTAATCAGGCAGTCTGTGCCCTAATCGTTCTGACCCAAATAGGAGGACATAGGCCAACAACTTATTCGCGGTTTGCGAGTAGAGACGCCGTGTCGCCAATAAAGGTACCTAGCGCGACTAGCAGAGAGCTTGAGTTTGGGGCGCATGACAAAGTTGAGTTCATCTCTCACCTCATATCTAGAGACATCCCTAAAAACCAAGATGCTTTATCTATCGCTAAGCTAATTGTTAGCGAGAGCGACAAGCACGATGTCGATCCGCTCTTAGTCACATCGATTATTCGTGCCGAGAGTATGTTTAGACATACAGCTAGATCTAATAGAGGCGCCCTGGGGCTTATGCAGATCATGCCAAGCACCGGAGCTTACTTAGCTAAAACAATCGCTGACGACTCCATTTCAACTAGCGATCTTAAAGACCCAGAGATAAATATCAGGCTCGGTGTTTATTACGTCGCGCGGCTTTTATCTCGGTATCAAGGCGATCACAATCACGCGCTAGTTGCTTATAACTGGGGGCCATCAAATCTAGCTCGAGCTAAGAGCCAAAACTTAAACTATCCAGAGGAATCGGTAACGTACGCCAACAAGGTTCTTAAAAGTTACAACGAATGGTCGCGTGAACTAGCTCAATACAAAGCTGCTCGATACGCGATAGCGCTGGTTAATCAATTAGGCGCTATTGGTCGCGCTTAAGCGGAAAAATCTACCGACCCACTAAGTTCTCGCGCTCTAGGAATAGGCTCTTATCGATCTTAACAAAAACGTTCTGATAATAATTCGGATCCTCAATCAACTGAATATCCATCGGAACACCGTAGTTATCGAGGGTCTTACGTTGAAATATTAACCGCACGTTAGTGCTGTTGCCGACCTTGGTTAGAGTACCAGAGCAATCGATCTGTGATGAGTTGCGCCAACGTTGTTGTTGATTTCCCCACATGCCGACACCGCCGAATCCACCGAATATATCAACCCCCGGCATTCCACCACCTGAGACCTCAGCGTCCTTGGTAGCTTGAATAAAGCCCAGGTCCTTATCGGCATTCTTTATAATAAATCCCTCATCTAGAAGCGCGTTTATCACAGCTCTCATCGCTGTAACAAAATCCTTGTTCTCGTAAGATCTACTCTGTAGCTGTCTAAGTTGAAGCTGCGTTAGCTGCGGCTTTGGTGGACTCATCTGACAGGCGCTAAAGCTAAATAGCGCGCAGATTAGAGCAAACGATATTACGGGTCGCGCTATACGCATAACTAAAACTTTGTAGAGTGATAAGTGAAGTTAGACACGCGTCTTTCGTCATCAAACTTGATAACTACAGTTAATGTGCGCTGCGTTGTCGCTGATGCGCCAGCCTGCTTATTAGAACCGGCTAGTAATATAGTCCACCCACCCGAATCAGATGAGCGTGAGGCCTCTGTGGCGATCTTGTCGTAGATCCAGGTCTCGTTTCCGTTATCTTCACGGGTAACGATATTTGGCGAACCAAGGGAGGACGCCACATCGCTCTGGCTCATTCCGTAACGGATATCCTTCTGCACTAGACCGACGGTGAGATCTCTGTCTCGCGAGGAGTGTAGCGCCGCTACGTGATCGGCCGCCGACATACACCCCGAAACCTGCACGCACGCGAGCGCCAAAGAGATAGTTGTAAATGAGAGAAACAAACGATTCATTTTAAATCCTCGACTAAATGTCAGAACGGCCAACGCTTCTTACCTCTTATTATGCGCTCTTTTTTAAAGGGAGCACAACTGGAGCGTTGTTTCCAAGCTGCGGTACTGTTAGTTATCAGATACTATATCGCAATTATGGCAACAGCGGTGGTTAAAAGCATAGGTTTAATGAGTGGTACCAGTATAGATGGTGGTATCAGTGTGGCTTTAATCTCCACTGACGGAGAAAGCGAAGTTAATAGGTTAGCCTCACTTGAGTACATCTATGAGCCAGGATACCTAAACCCGCTTAGACAGATTCACCACGCCACTAAAGCTGGCGAGCTTGCTTACCGAGCGGCTAAAGGCGACCACGAGGGAGCTAGTCGCGCTTATCCGGAAGCCCTAAAGAGATACTGCGAAGAGACCTTCAACTCGCTGACTAAAGCCCAAGTGGCAAACAAGATAACTGAGATCACTGACGCTTTTCTTAAAGTTACCCCTGGACACTCGCGGCTAACACTTGAGGCGGTGATAGATAAATCAACCAGGTTACATGTCGAGGCGGTAGAGGCCTTAATCCAACAGGAATCGATCCAACGCCAAGAGATTGCCTTTATCGGATATCACGGGCAAACCCTCTTTCACGCCCCGTTTGATCGGATCACTGTTCAGGTGGGCAACCCTAAGTTTATTGCGGACAGAACGGGGATCCCGGTTGTTTATGATTTCCGATCTAATGATGTCGCGCATGGTGGACAGGGAGCGCCGTTAGCCCCTATTTACCACCTAGCTTTAGCAAAGCAAGCGGGGCTCGAGGGGATAGCGGTTTTAAATCTCGGCGGAACAGCTAATTTAAGTTTAGTTTTAACTCAAAGTGAGTCGCCGCTGGCTTTTGATACAGGTCCGGCAAACGCGCTTATAGATCTCTGGGTCAAAGAACGTTTAGATCGATCTCACGATATTGATAGTGAGTTAGCTCTTAAAGGCACGATAAATCAAGCGGCTCTCGATGCGCTACTAAAGAGCGCGATCATCTTACCCGATGGAAGAAACTACCTAGATATTTTACCCCCCAAATCGCTTGATATTAGGGATTACAACTTTAAAGTGCCTGAGTTCCTAAAGCTATCTGTTGAAGATGGTTGCGCTACACTTAATGCCTTTACAGCGGAGTGTGTGGTAAGAGGTTTACAGTACGCCAAGGCTATCCCTAAGCGGTGGGCAGCATGTGGCGGTGGAGTTAAGAATCTGCACCTTCTTAAAACTTTAACGAGAAGAGTTAAAGAAGTTTACGGCCTAGACATAGAGCTTACCTCCGCGGACGCTCTTGGCTGGAGCAGCGCCGCGATGGAAGCTGAGTTATTCGCGTTCTTGGCTGTCAGATCAGCTCGTGGGTTGCCGATAACTTTTCCAAGCACTACGGGGGTGACGGAGCCTATGACTGGGGGGAGGCTAGCCTAGTAAATAGATCCGATAGGGCGTCGCAGTTCTTTATCACCACAGAGGACGCAGAGGACACAGAGAACAGCCATTTTATGGGCAATTATGGAGTTTTCTCTGTGTCCTCTGCGTCCTCTGTGGTAAAAAATATTTTACTCATTATCCCAGCAGCTCACCAAAAACACTGCGAGCCCTGTGGATCGGAAAACAGGTTAGGTTAGCTTAAGCCTCTGTGATACGCTCTGCTACGCGGTTGCGAAAATCTATATAGCAACCAACCCTCAAAATTTGTGAACTATTACAAACTATATTTATGTTAAACGTTAATACTAGTCCCGAGCAGATCCTAGGACTGCGCTCTATGAATCCCGAACTCGCTGCTATCGACGCACCCTGGCGCGAGAAGTTAACTAGTGCGACTCCCGATGAAAATGTGGGAATCAGGCACGCGGCTTTGGAAGGTAATGAGCAATGGCGCGAGCACGTAGCTTCTATCCAAGTAAGAGTCGGCTGCCATTTTCATAAAACCGGGAATGAGGATTACTCAATCGTTCAAGGCTCCGGGGTAATGCACTTTGGAAAGGTTGCAACAATTGACGGCAAACCCACTGTCACGTCCTGGCTTAAACTTGATGTAAAAACTGGAGATGCTTTTACTATTCCAGAGGGATACGCGCATCAATTAGTGAGTACTGGGGAAAAAGAGCTAGTTATCGTTTTCGCCTGCCCGGACTCGCAACTAAACGACTCGCAGGATCGAACTATCATCGCGAATGCTTCGGGAGTTTTGTGAGATCTACACTCATCTGTCTAACCTGCCGAGCACTATTATCTCTGAGATAAATTGCTCTCCGCTATCTGGTATCGGCTTAATCGATAATTTATGCGTCCCCTCGGCCAGATCTCCAACACTGAGCCACGACACGTCCTGGGTCGTGGTTACTACATCTTCCCGCGTTGTTTCGAGCGCTACGCCGTCTAAAGATACCGAAACCTTAGCTAACAGACCCTCTCCATTACGGAAAAAGAGCTGGCTGTTGCGGCTCTCTTGATCCAAATTGAACTCGATATCAATCCCCCCCTTACTCACCATACGCTCTCTTAATGTTGGGCTTCCATATGAGCCGCGTATGTATTCATTAACCACACGAGTATTTGTAGTATACGGGTCAGAGGATTTAGATATGAACTGGTCACTAACAAAATCGCTATTTCGCCACATTAACCACCAAAAACTACCACCTCTGCTAGGTACATTCTCTACACGCCATTTCGGATCAGCAAACATCAACTCAGGCGGCTTCGTCTGGCTGACCATTACCGCTGGCAAATCTAGTTTCTCAATCATCTGCCGAGTGGATTCAAATCCTGCCCTGCGCACCCCGATTATCTCACCACGCCGCTCCTTAATATCTCTGGCGCTATACCTCATCCACCGCGCGGTGTTAACTATCGTCTCCTGGTCGTCAACTATAAAGACCGGGGCGTTATGAACGGATTTATCAATCTGTGAGATAAAAACAGCGGGACCTTCGGGCGAATCGAAAAAAGCTCGCGCATAGAGGAAATTCTGCCAAAACAAAGAGCCGAGGACCGCGACCATGATCGACCAGGCGGCCGTATTAGGTAGCTTCCATCGCAGGAGTTTTAGAAGCTCGAAACAGAATACAGCTATAAAAAAACCTTGAGATAGTCCCAGTAAATTAGAACGAGCCCTTGTGGCCGTTACGGCGATCAGCAGCACAGAATAACTGACTAACCCAACTATGAAGATCAGCCCGTAACTTCTTCTAAAGATCCGCGATAGCGATATGCACACGCCCAGAACGAAGGGAACCGCTAATGCCCCCAACTCAAATGTGGGGTCTCTAACCGCCGCGCCGAATATGCTCTCAGAGATAAACTTCATATTCCTCGAGATTATCTCTATAGCGTTGTCATAGTAGCCTCTCTTTAAAGGATCATTTTGAACCCAGAAGCGGAAGTAGTTACCAAAAAGGTGCTCTCCGCGACCTTTCATCGAGCCCATTACGACACTCCAGTTAAGAAGCTGCGGTATCAAAAGCAGGGTCGCGCTAACAACTGTCACTATAGTTGGAAGCACATAGGCGCTAATCCTTCGTGACGTTAATATCGCCAATAATAACCATGCTAGGACCGCTGCCCCCAAGAGCCTAATATTCGCGATGCCGTATCCTAAGAGGGGGATAGCGATACCTAAAAGAAGGGCGTTTACAAACCGCGGCCTCGCCAAGAAGCTAAGCGCGCGATCGATAAAAAAGAGTAAAAGCAGGATCGAGAATCCAAAGATCCCCTCATGGCGCGCCACATATAATGACAGAGGAAGCGCGCTGTATGAAACCAACGCAAATAATCCAAAAGCCGGTCCGAGCAGAGCCCTTCCAACTCGAAACACCAGAATTAAACTTATCCAGGCTGCCGAGGCGCATGCGAAGCGGCCAACTAATAGAAGCGATTGATCCGAGAGAATCATCTGATGAGTTAGGTGCCAGAGCACAAAAGCTACCGATAGACCGCACTCCTCTTGGGTCATCTCGTGAAGCAGGGTCAGGTCTTTTAATGAGAGAAATCCCGCCGCCAGATGTCTCGCGTTAAAGATAGCCTGCATGCCGAAGGCGTTTAGATATCCCGGGAATTCAGTCAACCTATGGATGTAAACAAACGCGTTAATGATTAGAACTAACGCCACCGCTAAATAGATTCCGCAGCTCGTCTCCTGGCTGTCGGAAGGATTGACGAGTCCGCTACCCGCGTTTTTGCTGAACCTAAGTAAACGCATCTTAAACGTTATTGCTGTATAATTTTCTTGGTAGTCACTCCCAAACAAGCTAGTAATTTATCTCCGCATTCGCAACTCCTGTTCGCTCCTTTAGTTAGGGAAGACCGGCAAAACCCCTCCCTACTGCGAAAGCGGATCTTGAGCTGCTCTTCAAGTTTTCGAGATGGAAAAAAATCCTCAATGTATCACAGTGGATACACTTCCGACCTTCGCTAAAGCTACGGCCGGCGAGATAATGTAGGACCGGACGTAGCCTTGGCGGAGTCTGGTGCGGTTTTTTCCCATCGCGAAAATTGAATATCAACTCAACCTCCACTTTCTCGCTACGGGTAGGTTTTACCGGCCTTCCCTAGTAGACTAAGGCGAAAACTGGGGATATCTTTGGACTCCACTAAAAAATCCGGTGAGCAGTCACGGTTTACCAAATATGATTAATCAATCCCTTTCAAATAAATCGCGCGATGGAGATAGGCGCCGCCTCACGGCTTTAAATCCGCTCAGAGATGTAGCTACTCTTATAAGCCTCACGTTCCCGGGGATCGTTATCTTTATAGCTCTCTTCTGGGTTGGATTTTTAAAGCAAAGCAGTCCGATTCTTATGTATCGCGGTATATCAATAGCTATCGCCGCGGCTGCGCTTCAGATCGTTTTCTTATCGAAGGCATGGCGCGCTTCTCGCTACCACTCAAGCGCTAAATCTCCCCTTATAACTGCCGCTACGGCACTAGCCTTCGCTTTTAATATAGCTTTTCTAATCGTGGTTCCCGTAACCGTCGACAGATCGGTGACGGTGTTTCTTTTAGGTCAGATCTCGCACGCACCTAACGGGATTAGCGCCGCAGAGCTGCGCCTGGCTCTCGTGAATAAGTACGTCGATCAGTACGATGCTGTAGATCGACGCATGCGCGAGCAGTCTCTAAGTGGTAATGTTGAGGCCAAAGGTGAGCTCTACAAGCTAACGGCGCAGGGTACGCGATTTATTAGATTTAGTCGCTTTGTTGGCTCGATATTTGGCGCCGACCTGCGCTATGTAACGGCGGAGTCACCTGAAAATAAGACAAACGAGTCCAATTGAGCGCTCCATCTGATACCGTGATTAGACAGGGCGTCGCGGATATGAAAGTTATGAGAATTTTAGCCGCCTTATTAGCGTTCTTTCTTCTAATTTTATCCCTACTCTTCTGGAGGATGGGACCCAACTCATTTGGGGTACCAGAGTTAAGCGCTCTCGTGGTGAATTTTAAGCCTCCACACCTGCCTAAAGCTTCACCACTTTGGTTAGCTGGGCTGGCTTTTAGTTTTACTTCCATTTTAATTCTGCGCGGAACTATCCCAGCTTTTAAGCCCGATATATCGCTAGAAGCTACGACGAACACTCCGGTTAAGTTTTGGAAAACGATAGCTATAACGCTTATTTGCCTGGGCGGTTTTGTAGCTATCTGGTCCCTTGAGCGCGCCAAGCTTTTAGATAGCTACTTTATAGTCACTGGATATTTCACCGCTATTACCTTAGCAGTGGTATTTTTCTGGCGCTTCAACACGCCACGCTCTAATCACACGACCAAACTAAACTTTAAAGAGTGGTCATTTATAATCTTCACCACGCTAGCTTTTGGCGCTCTCTACGCCTGTGACGTCAACTCTTGGCGCTACTCGTTTATCGGGGATGAATACATATTTCTATCAACCGCGCGACGGATGTGGTCCTCAGAGATCTCTTTTGTACCGTGGCTTGAGGCGTGCGGTGTTTACTGTGGATTCCCCTTTATCACCACACTTTATCAAACTGCGCACTTACTCATCTTTGGTGATAATAATTTCGGTTGGCGCATGTCGGCTGTAACGGCAACGGCTCTCTGCCTCCCGCCGGCGTATCTATTCTTTAAGAGCATCGCGCGTTACTGCTCGGCTAGCCCAGCTCTGGTAGCGGGACTCGCCTGCTGCCTATTTTTCTCGCTCGAGCCGATTCAGATCTGGGCCAAAATTGGGAAGCCGCACGCGTTCTTTCTGCCCCCTATATTTTTTAGCTTAGGTGCTCTAAGCCTGGCTCAAGAAGGCGGCCGCTTGGGGCTCTACGGAATAGCTGGATTGCTCGCGGGTCTTGGGATGTTCTTCTCTCCTGTTGGACCATCGTTAGCCTTTGCGTCAGTGGGGATATTTCAAGCGCTATTCTTCGCTCAACGTTACTTTAATGAATCTCGTAGCTTTAAATACGATTTTGTTTTACCACTCTGGTTGTTCGCTCTGGGAGCCATCTTAGGGGGCGCCCCGATCTTCGTTCAGTCTGACTACTTTGAGACTATGTCGCGGCTTAATCTTGAGTCGAGTGAGGCGATAGCCAACCGCGCATACTTTACGCGCAGAACCGTCCAGGCTCTTTTAGCGTTTATATGGAACGACACAAACGGTCACTTCATCTTAAGCAATCCGTTCAATTTTATTGTTGGCACATTCACCCTCGCCTCTCTCTGCGCTCGTGGAAGGAGCGCTTTATTAACTCTCGGGGCCTCTATTAGTTTGTTGTTAATCTTCGCGATCGCTGTTGGCGGAATGAGCCAGTACGACAGTCCTCCCCCTTCCCGAATTCACCTTCTGGGGATCCCGTTTGCGATCCTATCAGTAATTGGATTAGGTCACTTAACACAGCTACCTAGAGGTTTCGCTTTGAGGAGCGTTGTTATTTTATTTGTGTTACTATCGATTCCACTGGCATACGCTAAGATAACTCTTTATAACCCCTACGTTCATCCACTAGATCAGAAGCCTAGCGCGATTCGAGCCGTACAGTCAGCGACTAGCGCGCCGGTTATTATTCTAACCACCGGAGACAATCCTCTAATAAGACAGGTTCTGAGCTATATGAGCGAAGCTGAAGCTACTGCCGTTTACGAACGCGTTGAGGCTATGACACCGGATGAGCTAAATGGGATATTTAAGAACGCCCCCGACAGCGCATCATTTGTTATTACCGAGGATCTTGATTTAGCTCCGGTCATAGAGGCTCAAAGATTTAAAGATAGGATCTATCCGTATAAGAAATGGGCCGTGCCATCGCCGCCGAAACTATCGCCAACACTTGGGAAAATTGCTGATATCTTGAAGAGACTTGAAAGTCCAAGCTAAGGGTAGGTTTTGCGGCTTTTCCCTAAGGAACTGAATCTGCCTGCTCATTCGTATCACTTAACGAAACCGCACCTAACGGCTTAAGATCGCAAGCTACTATCCTGTAAATATGAAACGACGAAACTGTCTGCTCAAATACGACCTCCTCGTGGTTCTCACAGTGCTCTAGGACCTTATTTTGCCTCTCGTTAAAATCGGGGATCTGCGGGGAGTTGGGGGTTCTTTCAGATATGTAAATCAATCTCTTCCAGTTATTATAGCTCTCTATCAATGGGAGCTGGCGATGGAGATTACTCCACCGATATTCGATCGATTCCTTTACTCTTTGAGCCGCTTTGCGCGGATCTTCCGCCGCTGTGGCATAAGATGGATTAGCTACATTAACAACCGACCAGACTACCGGCTTATTTTTTTCGTCATTTAACGCATCAAGTAAAAGATACGTCATTCGGCCAGGCATATAGTGATCCTGGTACTCGAAAAAAGCTAGAGTTCCCGGCTTAAGCATATCGCGGATCTTTCTATATACGACCATCTCCCCGGGCTCGGAGATTCTCATATAGCTCATCCCAAACCACTGATAAACACTAGCTAACACCAAGCAGCACGCCACTGGAACTTCAATCAACGGCGCGATAAATTTCCAAGGGCGCCCCCATAATCTGAATAGCATCCCTCTACAGATCCAATACCCAGCTCCAGCGAGGCAGATAAGAGCTGGAAAGACAGTCGCCGCACGCCGCGGATATCCCTGATTCGATAACAAACACGGCGCTGAGGCGATAGCTATCCAAGCTAATAAAAGAGCACCCTGCCTCCACCTGAGATGGCGTATGAAGTAACACAGCGCTACCAGCGAAAATGGTGGAACCATTAAAAAGACAGTTCTCGTCGTTAAAGGGCCAAAATCAGGGACATGATCCTGCGGCGGAAGCGCTAGTTGAACCGATGATATCATGGATAAATAAAGCTCCTTCGCGTTTGAGATGATCATTCTTCCCATCATCTCGGCTATCATTAACGCCGAAGTGTTCGCGCCGCTCGCCTTCCATCCAACACGCGTGTCGAACCTCCCGGTCAGTAGAGGCGGAGTCCAGCGCCCGTACGCCAAAAAATACGCGAAGCTGTGTCCGTGGTACCAGAGTAGCCCTCCCAGAACTAGAAACGGGATCCTGCTGATGTAAAAACCCCAACTACGATCACGGTTAAAAATCAGTAAGTAAATTAAATAAAGCCACGGGATCGCTACCGCCGTTTGGCCCGAAGGATACTGATGAAAACAGAGCCCCATGCATATCGCTAAAAGAAATGGATAGATGATTCCCTTGCGGTGAAAACTTCTGTGAGTTAACCAAACTATAAGCACCGCTGTTAAAGCGGTAGATCCGTGCGGAAATTCATAACGCGCCCAACTGATCTGCTTAGCGTCGATCGCCAGAGCCATAATAGCGGCCAGAGCCGCACCTCTGCCGATCAGATCCCGCAGGAAGAAATAAATTAACGTCAGAATGATCATCGCCGGAATAGCGGCTCCAAAGCGCATCGCTAATAGAGTTGTTCCGAATATCTTTGTCGGGATATAAACAATCACAAAGTAGATCAATCCAAACGGCGACCACGGACCTCCATCACCCATGTTAGCCAAGGTCATCGCCTTAAGGTCGTTTCCCGCCATGGTAAACGGCGCCTCCTCTCCCTCAAAGTAATGAAATAGGTAGTTTAGGGCATAGAAGCGCGTTAGTAACGCCACCGCGAAGATCGCCAGAAAGGCTAAGACCTCCCAAAAAACCAGTGGTGGCCGCGCCGCCTTTTGGGTATCTTCCGCGCCCCGCTTAACTAAAAAATAGAGCAGGATCATCACCCCAAACGCGCACCCGCCCCATGTAGCATGAGTGTCTGACTGAGTAGCTAGACCGATCTGAGCGTAAATCGCCCCTAGAGCAGCTAGCACCAAGAGGGCGCTTGAGGTCGTCGCCCGAGTTCTCGAAAAGAGCGGTGTTATCGCCACTAATCCGCCAAATCCGATTATAGCCATCTGAAAGTAGGAGAGATAGAGATCGGCGGAGCTCTCTAGGATCTTGCCCCATGGAAGGATAAGATCGACATATGGCTTTAGTGCCGTGAGCGAAAGCCTAATCGAATTATCATCCAGAAAAGCTATCCAAGTCGCGAACGCTAATAAAGCTACGCTCGCCAGCGATAGGAACACAAATGGAATAACAGAAGATCTAGACTGCGTCTGAAGGGTTGTATCTTTGGACATTCTATAAGTTTTAGCCGGAAACAGCCGGTGTCGCAAACGGGGATCTGCAGTAGGTGTAGCGGCGCCCGCGCGAGTTTTTGCTTGATAAGCGCGCTAGACGCGTTAGTAGGGTGGGTGGTATTTCTCCTGAGGTTTGGTTAGGATCTGACGAGCTAAGACGCTCAAGGGGAGTTTCCATGCGGGAACAAAACGATATCAGAGCTGAATCCATTCTATCAAACAGCGCCGCCATCTGGCCGAATCAAAACGCCGTAATCGATCCTCACGGCGCTTATACCTATTCTAAGCTATACAGTGATGCTCAGAGCTTCGCGCATACCCTTATCTCAAAATCAGCCCTACCGGGTTCGATTGTCGGCGTTGAAAGTACAAAAGCCGCGGATTTTTTGGTCGCTCTATTTGGGTCCCTTTACGCCGGATGCGTAGCTATTCCAGTGGCGCCAAACTTATCCGAGGCAGAGAAGTCGCGACTATTAGCGGAAGCCAGTATAAATTGGTTGGTGCGTCCCTCAAAGGATACCGCTGGGGATGCTTCGGAGATAGTTGCTATTAACCCCTCTTCGGATTCTCCGATCCTTAAAGTGTTTCCAGATGCCGCCTTAATGCGCCACACCTCCGGCACTACCGCTAAATCAAAGGGCGTGGTGCTCTCTCACAGCGCGACCCTTGAGAGAGCTAGGGTGTCACAGGAGCTGTTAGGGCTATCTAATAAAGACGTGCTACTAGCCCCCCTATCGATCTCCTATCACTTTATCGCCTCGGCTCTAGCCTGCTTACGAGCTGGAGCAACCCTGATCGACTGCGCCACCCTGACCGCCCCTGAAATTCTGAACTTTGGGGCTGCATGTGGAGCGACTGTCGTTTACGCGTCTCCTAATCAATACGACCTACTCGTCCGATCAACGACATTAGGGACTATTCCATCGCTTCTTCGGGCGGTGTCAACATCAGCCCTCCTACGGGGCGATATCGCTCATAAATTCTTCGCGCGTTTTGGTACTCGACTTACTCAGGTTTACGGAATAATTGAAGTCGGTTTGCCGATCTGGAATGAACTCGAATCAATCAATCCTTCAGCGCTTGGGATCTGCAGACTACCTTATGAATGTGATGTGGTTGATGAACTTGGTGCTCCGGTCGCGCGCGGTGATATAGGTGAGTTAATCATCCGCGGGCCTGGATTATTTTCAGGTTATTTTTTCGGTAATAACGCCGGAGCTCCGCATCTTAGAAACCAGTGGTTTTACACGGGCGATCTGGTGACGCGGGACGAGTTGGGCATTATTATATACAGAGGTCGAAAGAAATCCGTTATTAATCTGCGCGGAAACAAGATCTTCCCAGAGGAGATCGAGGAAGTTTTAAAAACGGCTCCCGAGATATCGGCAGTTCGCGTGCTAACTGAGTATGACCCATCTCTAGGGGATTTTCTGGTCGCGGAGATTGTTATAGGGGACCAAACCAAGTCAAATCCAGATGCGTGGCGCAGGCTGTGTTCGCGAGAGCTCTCTTCTTATAAAGTTCCCGTCGAATTTAGAGTCGTTGAGGAGTTACCTACTACTGGATCAGGAAAGATCGTTAGATACTGAGGGGGGAACCTCTCGCCAAAGGCTCCAATCACCCACCTGTATTTTTGTATCCACTCTTTCAATCGCTCGCGCGAAGTTTTTCCAATATTCCTCTGGCGGCTCTCCACGCAGCACAAACAAAGCGGGCTTTCCGGCAGCTTGATCCGCCCTTTTGGCGGCTTGAATAGCCCATGAATCCCACAGATCTGCCCAAATAACACTTTGCTCACGCGGTCCATACACAAGCTTGGTGTAGTAGATCCCCCATGAGCCTACTATAATTAGGTGAGACTTAGCGAAGCGCTCGTTAATCTCCTCATTTAAAGCGAATAGCTTTCTATCGAACTCATAGGTCACTGGCTCCAAGTTAGCCAAGAGAAAATAAAGCCTCATATTCACTATCGCGAAAGCCACTAGTAAACATCCAATGAGCGGCCCAATTCGCGGAGGCAAAGTTGAAAAAATCGCGATCAAAAGAATTGGATAAACGGGGATCAGATGATGCATCCCCCAACTTCTTGACACCGCCGAGATGGAAAAGATACCGCCAGCGAAGATTAGCAGGCAAAGGAAGCTAAAAAGACGGAAGCGCCGAACTGGCGCGAAGAACCAGCTAATTATCAAGATCAGTCCAATGATAATCCACAACTCAATTCCCTCAAGCGGTGAATCGAAATTGATGGCGTGTTCCACATGAGCCGACAAAAGAGGCCTAATAAGATATTGCGCGAGCGCCACCTCAAAATGCTTCCATATCACGCTGATAGACAGCCATATGCCGCCACCTGTCGCCACTCTATCAGAGGGGTTAAGAAAAGATGTGTAGAGCGGGTTGCCCCACCGATCGACCGCTGTAAACCAAATAAACGAGCCGCACAAAAAAATAAAAGCGGCCCACACGCTCTGAAGAATAAAGGCTCGCCTCCTAAACTCCCACACCATCTTGAGGCCGAAAAACCATACACATAAAGCTTGGATCGTTAGGTATGTCGGCATGTAAGCCACATTATTCACGCGAAAGAGCAATATCACAAAATTTAATAGCCCGATCGCGGTAACGACAAACCATGACCGCCGACGAGACGCGACCAAATCAGCAATCCATCTCTTGCACAGAAACACGAGGAGAAAAACCGATGTAGTAGTTAAACTAAGCTGCCCCACATCAGCAAAATGTTGAAAAACGTAGGGCATAAAAAGGAGAAGCACTCCAAGCACCAGCCAAACCGAATGACTAAATACGCTGCTAATAAGCGCCGCTTGAACGCCTATCAGGAAGACGCCAAAAAACTTGGCTGAGTACGGATGCTTCCAAATTAAGTACAGCGGTAAATAAAAGAGCCCTTGCAAAGAGCCCACATATCCATACGACCTAGCTGGAAGGTAGATAGGCTCCGCTGTAAACCAGTGAAGCGGGGCTAAATCAAACACACGGCAGGGCTCTCGTCCCCTGTTCCAGGCGTCATTAAATGGTTGGGTCTTACAAGCTAGCGCGTGATAGACAAGGAACTCGTCCATTGTGACCGAGGCTACCTCGGCCAATAGAAACGTCGCGATGAGAGTAGCAAAGACTATCCCTAGTAGCGTCATCCACCTAGAATTTACTAAGATAGGAAATCGCACGCTATTTTACCTTCTAAACGGTGAGATCGATCCTGAACCTACCAAATTCGCGACTGCTCGGCAAATAAGACGCGCGAAAACAGCATATTGAGCTATATAATTACTACGACGGAACGAAAAGTCCGGTGAGTAGTTAGCACAAATTTAAGGCCTTTTCTCTTGCTTCGATTAGTTTACCTCATTAAATTCTGAAGTAACGCGAGCGACTAGATTATTTATGATTGAACAAGAAGCGCTGAAGGGGCAGTGTAAAGCTGATACACGATCACGGATGGAGTCTCTTTTGGACGATTCGTTATCGCTCATATCGTCATTTGATACTTTGCTAAGGAGCGGGACCTTCACACCCCTCAAACATCTACGAGATCCAATTATCAAATCACTCAGAGACTTATCGGAATTGGTATACGCGGTTGATAAGCCGCTTAACATCAATGACTCATCCCGAGGGCTCGGAGGCATGAGAAACGATTTAGCAGCTAGCTCAATCGAAGCGTTATCGGCTCGATTAAAAGAACTCGAGCTTAATCCCAGCGACTCTTGGAAAACCGCTCGAGCATTCTCCAAGGGCGCATGGAGTTGCCTCAAGTTAATAAATCGGTCCGCACGCAAATTGACCAAAGGCGCTTTAAGGACCTCCTCCGATCGAGCGAGAGCAAAGAGGCTCGCGATTATAGTTCCGTCATTACTAGCCTTGGCGATCTTGATATCGCTAGCTTTACCCAGCGCTTATAAATCATGGCGCTTTTCAAAACTTAACCCTACCTCCACGCGCCGAATTGAGGACCTAAAAAGTTTAGAGAAGGCCCTGATCAGCTTCGGAGCGGAGCGCGGCTACTACCCAAAGACCGATGGTCGCTGGGACGGTCTCTACTCTGACTTTGGCAGAAGCGATCCTAACTGGATCCCTGAATTAACGCCAAAATATATCGCTTCTCTACCTAGAGACCCGCGTGGACATACCAAAGGCGACGAGCAGTACCTTTACTGGTCCGACGGCAAGGATTTTAAAGTCATCGCGCACAACGTGCCGGACGCCGTCTCTGTGAAAGACGCTCTTCCCGAGATGTACGACACCGCCCGTCCTGGAAGATCAATCGGAGTATGGAGCGCTGGCGCCGCACTTAAATAAGGAATAGGTATTTATGCTTGGACTAAATCGACTCAGTATTCAATCAAAGATGATCCTGCTTCTACTAGGAGTGAGCTTGAGTTCTATCGGGATTATAGCATCCATTGGGTACTCGTCCGCTAAGGCAGCTCTAATCCGCTCAGCTGAGAATCAGCTTCAAGGAATCAGAGTCGCTAAAACAACGACCCTCAAGGAGATGTTAGACGCGTTAAAAGACCAGGTTATATCTATCTCTGATAGTCGCGCTGTGATCGATGGGATGAATCAGTTTAAAAACGCCTATCGTGAGCTAAGGTCCAAGACTATTAGCTCTGAGGAGTATGACAAGCTAAAGGATTTTTATAACGCTCGCTATCTTCCAGAACTCGCGAAGAGCATCGATGGCAGCCCGATGTTAGAGCGTTATCTTCCCAGCGCTCCCGCCGCTCGCTACCTCCAGTATCACTACATCGCTAGCAATCCAAATCCCTACCTTAAGATGCAGGACCTCTCTGTCGCCGTTAATGACACCTCAGAATACAGCCAAGTTCACGCCAATCTTCATGGCTTGTTCTCCCGAGCAGTTAAGATCTTCGGTTTTGAGGATCTCATGCTAATAGACGCTGATACTTTAGAGATCGTCTACTCCTATCAGAAGACCGCCGAGTTCGCGACAAATCTTATGGATGGACCATACGCCGCGACTAACTTAGGTGACCGCGTTAGAACAATTCGCGCCGCCCGCGACCGAGACGACTTTAAGATCGCTGACTTTGAACCGTATCGGCCGAGCCTAGGCCTGCCGATGGGATTCGCTATGAGCCCGATATTTGACGGCACCAAGATGATCGGCATCTTAGCTCTTCAATTTCCGATCGAGATATTTAATCGAGTTCTCTCTGGCGACTACAACTGGAGCGCAGAAGGCTTAGGCGAGACTGGCGAGGTATACGTTGTCGGACCAGATCGAACATTCCGCAGCCGCTCGAGGCTAATGTACTCAAATCCAGATGTTTTTATTCAGAAGCTTCAAGAGAGTGGCGCCTCAAAGAGCACTATCGAAGCCGTCAAAATGAAGCGCACAGCCATGAATATTATTCCGGTTAAAAACAGAAGTGTCGAAGAGGCTTTCCGAGGACACTCAGGAATAAACCGCGTAAATGACTATCTAGGTAAGCCGGTTTTGAGCGCTTATGGACCACTTGAGCTAGACTCCCTCCGCTGGGCCGTTTTGGCCGAGATCGATGTCGCTGAAGCGGAGGCTCCGGCGCGCGAATTCGGAAGAAAGGTGATTATCATATCGAGCGCGATGGCGCTCTTAGTGAGTGTTTTAGCGCTTATATCATCATATCTCCTCACCAAACCACTAAGAATGCTCACTGACGGCGCGCGTCGGATTGGATTAGGTGAGACAAATGTCAAAGTAGTGGTGTCTTCGCGAGACGAATTTGGAGAATTAGCGCGAGTTTTCAACGAAATGTCGGATAATATAACCTCTCAGACGGAGCGCTTAGCGGAGCAGGATCGTCAGAATCAGGAGCTCTTACTAAGTATACTCCCAGCTTCCGCTGTCGAGCAGCGCCGCGAGGGTGATGAGAAAGCCAATCGTGAATTTGCTGATGTTTCGGTTCTGTTCTCTGAGATTCACGGGATGGAGGAGCTAGGAGCCCGAATCGGAGAGGCTAAGGCCTTGTCTGTATTAAGTGATCTGATAGCAGCTTTTGACGACGCCGCTGAGAAATTTGGGATAGAGAAAGTCAAAACGATCGGGGCTTCGTATCTCGCGGTGTGCGGTCTGTCAATCACAAGACCAGATCACGCTCGCAGAGTACTACAGTTCGCCGAGGATATGTCCCGAGTAATCGCGATATTTAATCGCGATCATAAGGCGGATCTTAAGATAGCTATAGGCATCAACTCCGGCCCTGTGGTCGGAGGGGTAACAGGACGTCGGAAATTTCTCTACGATCTATGGGGCGATACAGTTAGCATCGCTAAGAAATTAGCCTTAAGCGATGGTGCCTCTATCCGCGTCACCGATGCGGTTCGCGCGCGTCTGGGAGAGCAGTTTTCATTTAATGGGCCAGTGCGCGTTGAACTCGATGGGAAACCAGCCATAGAAGCTTGGCAGATAGCGGTTTAAATAACGGAGATTTTGTGAACGAGCTAATCGAGTTAAATCTCACAAATTTCTGGCCCGCGGTTTTCGTCGCTACGGGTTTCCCCGCGGTGATGTTAATTCTAAATGAGGCTATCGCCGCCTGCGCGAAGCGGGAACTTAGCGTTGAGCGAACGCTGCGCTCATTACGCAACCTGGTCGTGCCGGCCGCCGCTCTCCTAGTTTTTACGCGCTTTGTTCTTGAGCTACCACAAACAAGCACCGTTAGTAGGTTAATAGAAACCGCGTTCTGGGTCCTACTACTCTTTACCGCTCTTGGCATCGTCAATGACGTAATCTTTGGCGGAGGATCGAAGCAGGCTTGGCGTGGTAGAGTACCTAAGCTTTTCTCCGATCTATTACGCGCTGTTTTAGTGGCGATCGGCGCTATGGTGATCTACTCAAACGTTTGGGGTCGTGAGGTTCAGGGAGCTCTTACAGCGCTTGGTGTTGGCTCAGTTGTAATCGGTTTAGCGCTCCAGGAGCCTTTAGGAAATATCGTCTCTGGACTGATGCTCCTATTTGAACGCCCGCTTAAGGTCGGTGACTGGGTCTCAGCTGAAGGCGTGACTGGAAAGGTTATCGAGATTAATTGGCGCTCTGTCCACATACTCACCCCAACTCGTGAGCTGCGAATAGTTCCTAACGTGCGCCTTTACAAAGGCGCGTTTAGTAATCTGTCGCGCCCGACCGATACCCGCACCGAGGCGCTTCAAATAGGTTTTAGCTACGACGATCCGCCTAATCGGGTTAAAGAAGTCCTGAATGAGCTGCTCGCCGAGACACCAGGGATTTTAAAAGATCCAGCTCCGGCGGTGCGAACTGTTGATTATAGCGACTTCTCGATCATCTACCGGATCTCTTTTTCGGTCGCTCAGCAGGATGATTTAGCGGCCGCGCGCGATCAGTTTATGACTAGAATGTGGTATGCGGTAAGGCGCGCGGGGCTCACTATTCCGTTTCCAATCACCATGGAGTACAGCCCAGGAGAGAATCCAGGGGCGCCAAAGGTGTCCACTAATGAGTGGCTACGAAACTATCCTAGATTTAAATCCGCTATTAAAAATAGCGATAGCTCAACTGAGCCTCGTGTGATTGAATTCGCGATCGGAGAAACGATCCAACGAGCGGGAACAAGCTTTTCTGGCTTCGCCCTCATTTTGACCGGTCAGGCTACGCTTAGTGCCACATCCTCCGATGGCTCACTGGTCACCGTAGGCGAGATCGGCGCCGGGGAATGCTTCGGGGAGCAGCTCACCGCTGGACCAGCGGCGGACGCTATAGAGATCCGGGCTGTTACAGATATGCGCGTGATGGTTTTTGAAAGCAAGTCGATTGGCGATCTTTTAAACAGGTCTCCAGGTCTCGCCTCGGAGATCGGAGACGCCATCGAATCCAGGCGCAAAGCTTCTCTCGCGGCGCGCTCACGTCGCGTCGCGAGAGTGGGTGCCTAACGATGGTTGTATTCATGTCATCACCTCTATTCCTCCTCTCAGATCCGGATCTATTCGCGGTATACAAGCCGCCGGGGATGCACTCAGTTAAGATCCCAGAAGATGGGGGATACTCACTGGCGGATGAACTGATTGCTTACGATCCAGATCTGTCTCTCGCGTCACGCTCCAGCCTCGATGGTGGCCTAGTGCAGCGCCTCGACTTTGGAACTAGCGGCGTTTTATTAGGCGCTAAGAATCGCCCCACATGGGACGCCCTCTATGAGGCCCTAAGCGCGGGGAAAATAGAGAAGAGTTATGTAGCGCTAGTAGAGGGAGAGATCTCTGAGTCCATTACCGTCTCAACACTAATAGGCTCACCACACCGCGGAGCTAAAAAGATGCGCATCTATTCGAGCCCACCGACACCACCGGTGCGCGCTTTACCAGGAACAACTGTATTTACACCGATAAAACACTTACCTCAATTTGATATGACATTAGTTCAAGCCGAAGCGTCTCCCGCGCGACGTCATCAGATCCGCGCGCATGCAGCACATATTGGCCACCCTCTTGTGGGCGACCTACTATACGGCTCAAGGCGATCCATCGGCGCTCTCTGCGCCTTACCTCGAGATTTCTTCCTTCACGCGTGGCGCTTAAAGTTCAAGCATCCAAAAAGTGGGGAGACAATAGAAGTTGAAAGCGATTTTAAAGTGGAACTAAGCTTTAGAAGTGGAGTATAAATCGGTAAATATGCGAGCGAATTCAATCTTAGACACAATCGGTAACACCCCTCACGTCAAACTTAACAAGCTTTTTGGACCGGACCGCTCGGTTTGGCTTAAGCTGGAGAGGACAAACCCCGCTGGCAGCATCAAGGATAGAATAGCCGCGGCGATGGTAGAGGCTGCGGAAAAGTCGGGCCAACTTAAACCTGGAGGTACGATCATCGAGCCGAGCTCAGGCAATACTGGAGTAGCTCTCGCTATGGTGGCGGCGGTTAAGGGCTACAAGTTAATAGTTGTTATGCCCGAGTCTATGTCGATAGAGCGGCGCCGCTTGATAAAACTTTATGGTGGAGATTTAGTTCTTACTCCACGCGAAAAAGGAATGCGAGGAGCGGTAGAGCGAGCTAAAGAGCTTACGGCTGAGATTCAAGGCTCATGGATTCCACAACAGTTCGAAAATCAGGCTAATCCTGCTATCCATGCTCTTACAACAGCACGAGAGATCTTAAATGATTTCCCAGAAGGGATCGATTATATGATCACCGGTGTCGGCACGGGAGGACACATCTCAGCCTGCGCTAAAGTTTTAAAAGAGCGCTTTCCAAAGTTAAAGGTCTTCGCTGTAGAGCCAGCGGCATCACCTGTAATCAGCGGGGGACAGCCATCTCCTCATCCTATTCAGGGTATCGGCGCTGGGTTTATCCCGGCTAACTTAGAACGAGAGCTTCTTGATGGCGTAATCAAAGTTACCAACGAGGAGGCTTTTGCTTTCGCGCGTCGCGCAGCTCGTGAGGAGGGGATCTGTCTCGGTGTCTCTTCAGGGGCGTCTCTTGCCGCGGTTGCAAATAAGATTATTGAGATTCCAGCTAGCGCCACAGTGCTAACTTTCTGCTACGACACCGGAGAGCGATATTTCTCGGTGGCGAATCTTTACAGCGACGAGGTTTAACTGACCACTAGAGACATTCATCCTTTGCACATCCGCCTGAGATTTATCATTTAATTTCAGATGTTTAGAGCAGATCGCGCCTAATCTATCAAGATTTTCATGTACTTGGCCGATCCTAGAGATGTAAAGGTAGAAGTTTTTTCACGCAGAGTAGAGTAGCCTTAGCAGTTAGTGTACCCTCGCTCTCTAAAGAAACAGTGGTATAGCACATTCTTAAAGAGATTTCGATTGTGAAATTTGGTTATTTGTCGCGAATGATTTCAGAGCTTGGATGTATTTTGAGACCGCACATTGGCTTCTCCGCCAGAGCGGCATCTCGCGCTCTGGCTCTGCTGGCAACTTCAATCTACTTAATCTTCTTCACATTCGCGACTAACGCCGTGTCTCAACAAGAGATCCTTGGACTCGAGGCTCGTGGCTCGAATATCTTTGCTTACGGCATAATGGTGAAAGACTCTAAGGCTACCGTGAGGTCGCTAGGAGGTGTCTCTGTTAATAGCGGCATCGGCTACTTGATCGGACAGTTCTCTTCTCCAAACGAGAGCGTGCTTACTCAGATCACTAAATCAAGTGACCGGACTATTAGACTTACATCAACAAATTCGCGAGGCGCTACATTTATATCAGTTATTGAGCTATCTCAGGCGATTGGAGACAAGCTTATCGCTTTGGGAGGATTTGATCTCTCTCGCGATGGCGTAAAAGACATCGCGATAGTTGATGTTAGTGGAAATACCTACAGATGGTTCCTAATCTCTAATCCGTTAACAAACAACGCTCGCCAGACAAAAACCTTTACTCTCGGTAACGAGGGGGATATTCCAGATTGGTTCGAGGCTCCGGGGGACGCTATCCGCTTCGCCGCGGTTAGGCACCGCAGCGGCTCGCCTTCTGTGAGACTACTAACTGCCAATCAGTCCGGTCGCGCTCTTCGGCCAGTTAGTGGGATGTGGTCGCGGGGATTTGGGGCGGTCACTACAAGTCAAATGCGACTAGGCCACCGCAGGGATCTCGGGATAGCTCTGCAATCAACAACCGGGGAATCGGTGATGGTCGTCAGCCCAAGCAGAAAGCTGGTTCAAAATAAAGTTCCCAGTAAATTATGCGGGGGCGTTCAACATATCACCAAGGTGCTTCGGCGAGGAGACGTAGCTACTTTCGAGTCATGCCCTGACAAAAGATATATAGTCGCTAGACGAGGCAACTTCGGAAAGGAACAAAAAGATCGCGTCATAGAGATCGGATCACTCGGAACCTCTCTCTATTTTATGCGCCGAGGTGATCGAACAGATATAGGCGGTTCTGAGCTGGGTATTCCTGGTGTTCCCACTCCAGGACCGGGGGCGATCGTAATTCCAGATCCAACTACCACCCCAACCGCGACGATAAGCCCTGCGCCAACGATGACACCTACCCCTACCAAGACTCCGATGAATACTAACGTACTCATCGAACAAGCCCGCTATTCAACTTATCCGGGTGAGTCTGACGTCGCTATCGCTGACTACAACGGTGATGGTTTCCTAGACATAGCGTCCGCCGCAGTGGAGGGCCGGGTTGATATCTTGTTAGGAGTGGGAGACGGCACGTTCACAAGTGGCGCTCCTTTTAGCGCTGCCCGAGCTAACTTCTTGGACAACGGAGATCTAAACAACGACGGAAAGATAGACTTAGTTCTGGCTGATTATATTAATGGCGCGCTCTATTCATACCTTGGAAACGGAGATGGCACATTTGTCGCTGGCGGAATGATAGACGCCCCGGGAGACTCTCAAGGTATTGAGCTTGGAGACTTTAACTCTGATGGGAAGCTAGACGCGGCGTGCGTAAGTGGTAGTACAAACGAGCTAAGTATTTTCTTTGGGAATGGCGACGGCACATTCGCCTTATCTCAAAACCTTGCGACAGGAGGGGCTCCATTTACGTTAAAATTGGGAGACCTTAATGGTGATTCAAAGCTTGACATAGTCGTCGCCGACTCAAGCACTAATACTCTATCTATCTTTTTAAATCTTGGAAGCGGTACGTTTGGCGCGAGAAGTTCGATCAGTAGCGGGCCAGCTCCAAATATAGGTGATATTGGCGATCTAAACGGAGACGGTAAACTAGATCTCATCGTCACTAATACCAACGCAAGCCGATTTGAGCTATTTTTTGGTAAAGGCAATGGAACCTTTGAGTCTCCAGTCTTTATCGCTACCCAAGGCGGACCTTTCGGCTCGACAATCACTGATTTTAATCGCGATGGATGGTCTGATGTTGTAGTTACCACACTGAGCAACTTTATAAACGTATTCCTTGGAAACGGCGACGGTACTTTCCAGATTCGACGTGATTACGACTCTACCAGTAGCCCGCGCTTCCCAGAGGCAGGAGATTTTAATAGAGATAATTACCCAGATATCGCTGTACCTCAGTACACAACGGGAACTATAG
The DNA here is from genome assembly GCA_044356215.1 of Bdellovibrionota bacterium. Classification (GTDB taxonomy): domain Bacteria; phylum Bdellovibrionota_C; class UBA2361; order UBA2361; family OMII01; genus OMII01. Next base: position 23,559 of record JBIKWQ010000039.1, read on the forward strand.
GGATATATCTGGGCCGACCGGCGCTATAGTTCCAGCCCGCGTATTAGATCTTCTCCATTTGGATTGATCAAGTGGAGTGTTGTCACGATCTAGTGGGATAGCCAAGAAGGTGCCACCTGTCTCGTGAGTAATCTTTAAAGCTACCGCTGACTCAGGCAACGATCCTTCAGGCAGATCTGTACCTGGTACTATCTCAAAATACTCTCCTGCACCTTCTACCGCACCTAACTTATGCTCAGGGTCCCTTTCCAATAGATTCAACGCTGAATCGACAGCTTCACTACCTGTGAAGTTTCTCTCTACGTAACCTATATCGATCCCTGGACCCTGGAAGTCTGAATTAGCTAAGATCCAAGCATGAAAAGGAATCGATGTCGGGACACCATCAATACGATAACCCTCTAGATACTGAAATGCCTTATAAATAACATGCGCGCGGGTCTCGCCATGAAAGATTAACTTGCTGATCAATGAATCATAGAATGGAGGTATCGCATCTCCTTCTCTGTATCCGTAGTCTTCCCGAAACGTCCCGTCGTTAATTTTTTCTTGCGGCCGAACCCAACTCTCAATAGTACCAACTGCCGGCCTAAACCCCTCGCGAACATCCTCCGCGTTTATTCGCAGCTCGATCGCGTGACCGGAAAAAGAGATCCCTTCCTGAGAAACTGGCAATTTTTCACCCATAGCAACTTTAAGTTGCAAAGCTACTAGATCTACTCCCGTAATAGCTTCTGTTACCGGATGCTCAACCTGAATCCTGGTGTTAATCTCTAAAAAGTAAAACTCTCTTCCCTTAACTAGAAACTCAGCCGTTCCCGCGTTGTAATACCCGACACTTTTCGCGGCAGCCACGGCGGCCTGATGAATAAGCTCGCGCGTTTCGTTATCAAGAAATGGAGCTGGCGCCTCTTCTACTAATTTCTGATGACGTCGCTGCGCTGAGCAATCGCGAGTTCCGAAATGAACAATACTTCCGTGCTGATCCCCAAATAGCTGCACCTCAACATGCCTGGGCTCCTCAATATAACGCTCAAGATACACCGCGTCGCTTCCAAAGTTTTTAAGAGCCTCGGCGCGAGCTCTTTCAAGCGATTCCGCCAGCTCACTAGACTGCCTAACAATTCGCATCCCGCGACCACCGCCACCAGCGGCAGCTTTTATAATTACAGGGAACCCGATCTCCTGGGCTGCTTTAGCCAACTCCGCGTCACTCGCACCGCCGAGGCTTCCTGGTGTTACGGGAACTCCCACCTTCGATACGGTCGCCCTCGCAATGGTTTTTACCCCAAGCGCCTTAATGCTCTCTGGCGATGGACCGACAAAGATTAATCCAGCATCTATGGTGGCTTGGGCGAAATTTGGATCCTCTGATAGGAATCCATAACCTGGGTGTATCGCGTCACACCCTGTTGCTAGCGCCGCGGCGATTATCTTATCACCGCTTAGATAGGATTCCCTGGCTGTTGAGCCGCCCAAGGCAACCACTTGATCTACCTCACTAGCCGCTAGGGAATTAAGATCGGGATCTGAAGCGACTAAGACGGTTTTAATCCCCAATGATACGCACGCCCTATGAATCCGCCTAGCGATCTCCCCGCGGTTAGCGATTAAGAGCTTAGTAATCTTTTTTTTAGTTTTCATAGGCTTAAGATCGCTAGAGACGGCTGTTTATCCCTTTATGACCCAGGGCCAATCCGATTTGCAACAGGGAATATTAAGGCGTATAAATAAGCCTATGTCAGACACCAAACAAAACACCCCCATTCACCATAAAGTTATCATCCTTGGCTCTGGTCCCGCGGGATTAACGGCGGCGATCTATACAGCTCGAGCTAATCTCTCACCACTACTACTTCACGGACCATTAGCGGGAGGACAACTAACAACCACTACTGATGTTGAGAACTTCCCAGGCTTCCCGGAGGGAATTATGGGACCTGAACTGATGCAGAAGATGGAGCAGCAAGCTACTCGCTTCGGCACAAAGGTTGTTGTTGATACGATCGTCAAGGCTGACTTATCTAAGCGTCCATTCACTCTGGCGGGCCAATCTGGGACCTATACCTGCGATTCTCTTATCATCGCTACGGGTGCCGCTCCGAAGTACACGGGGGCCAAGAACGAACGCGAGCTGTTAGGCTACGGGCTATCAACGTGCGCCACCTGTGACGGAGCTTTCTTCAGAAATAAGGTCATGGTTGTAATAGGTGGAGGCGACTCGGCTTGTGAGGAGGCCTCATTTTTGACTCGCTTCGCTAGCAAGCTTTATCTTGTTCACCGGCGCGATCAACTGCGCGCGTCAAAGATTATGCAAGAGCGGGTCATGTCCAATCCGAAGATTGAGCTGGTATGGAATAAAAAGCCGATCGAGGTTCTTGGAAATAAGAAGGAGGGAGTGACTGGATTGGTACTAGAGGACGCCAAAACTGGAGAGGTAACAACGCTTCCTACTGACGCTATATTTGTAGCGATCGGACACACACCAAACTCACAGCTCTTTGTAGAGCAGCTTGAGATGGACGAGAGTGGCTATTTAACGCACGGGGCTGATTCAGCGGCAACTAAGGTGCCGGGTGTGTTTGTGTGCGGAGATGTACAAGACCATGTATTTAGGCAGGCTATTACCGCCGCTGGATCGGGATGTATGGCCGCGATTGAGGCTGAAAGGTGGCTTGAGGGGCAGTAGAATAAATCCAGGGATTCCTAGCGCTCTAATACACTAAGCTCATCGCTTAGCTCATTTTCACCTTGAGCGGCGCTTGGGAGACGCTGCCTAGCTAGGGTCCCTATCTGATTAACAGCATCTTCTACCGCCGCGGCTAAGCCCAGCTCTGACGCTGTATTCTCTATAACTTCACAAACTCTCTCCCACTCCTCAGTCGTTACCCTGTCATTAAATCCACGGTCCGCGACTATCTGAGCATCACGCTCAGATAGGAGAATATAAAGTAGAACTCCTGTATTATCCCGGGTATCCCAAACGCGCTCTAATCCGAAAACCTCAAGCGCGCGCCCCCTTGATCCCTGGCCCCGCCAAACATCTGATATGTTGAGCGCCGATTCTACTACAACTCTAATCTGCGCCGATGTGCCTTTCTCGGCTCTCTTAACAGCCTCCGTTATAGCATTGCGCTGAGCTCTATTGAGGGCACGCCTCGCGTGCCACGATCCTGTGAACAAGTTGGCTAAAAGTCGCTTAGCGATACTCATAAAAAATCACCACCTTCCAGAAGCGCCACCGCCGCTAAATGTTCCGCCACCGCCGAAGCCGCCACCACCCCCAAAACCACCCCAATCAAAACCCCCTCTGCTAGAGTACCGACCACCACGACCGGACCTCCCTCCAAAATGAGACGGATCGATAAAAAGGACCGCCAATCCGCAGACAACCGCGAAGGGGATCGCGATTATAAATGTTGTAGCTAAGGCCGAGATGGCAAATGCGAATAACGATCCGCAGGTTGTGCCAACGCCTCTTCCAAAAGACGCCGATACTGAGACTCCTATGAAGAGCGCCATGAAAAACAGCGGTGGAAGAATAGATAGATCGCTATCCTCCTCCAGAACGGGTGGGGGCAGCTCCATACCTCTAATAACCGCGCCTATCGCGTTAACCCCCGCGGAAACGCCCGCGGCTGGCTCACCTGCCCTAAAAAACGGAAGGATCTGCTCCTGAATAATCCTGTTTGCCTTGGCATCAGGGATATCCCCCTCAAGACCTCGACCTACCTCGATACGAACCGCGCGATCATCTGTAGCGACTAGCAAAAGCGCGCCGTCGTCAATCCCTTGTCGCCCCAGCTTCCAGCTCTCAACAACACGGATACTGTACTGCTCGATCGTCTCAGGCTTAGTGGACTTTACGATAAGAACCGCGACCTCGCTTCCCTTCTCCTCCCTTAGAACACGAAGCAACGCGTCAATCTCACCGGCTCGCTGTCCCAATACACCGACCTGATCTGTTACCAGAGCTTTTAGTGGTGGAACCTCAACAAACTGCGCGTAGCAGAGATCTAGCGCTACTAGCCAAACGAGCGCCACTGTCGCGAAGACTGCTTTCATCGACTGTAATCTTACGGACTAAAAAGCCACCTTTGGCGCCTCTGAGATCTCTTTTTCGTTCTCTACACTAAAGTTTGGTTTTACGGTCGCGCCGAATAACTTAGCTGTTAGGTTAGATGGGAAAGATCTCACGGTAGTATTGTAAGATTTTACGGACTCTATATATCGCGTGCGGGCCACTGAGATCCGATTCTCAGTTCCCTCAAGTTGCGCCTGAAGATCTCTAAAGTTTGCGTCAGCCTTTAACTGCGGATAATTCTCGGCAACCGCTAGGAGCCTCGATAAAGCCCCAGATACGGCGGTCTGAGCATCCTGAAAGCGCTTAAATGCTTCTTCATTTTCAAGCACCGACGCGTCGATATTCATTGAGGTAGCTTTAGATCTCGCCTCGGCGACCTTGGTTAATACATCCTGCTCATGCTCGGCGTACCCTTTTACCGTTGAGACTAGGTTAGGAATCAGATCGGCGCGGCGCTTGTACTGGCTAAGCACATCCGCCCATGCCGCTTTAACCGTCTCATCACCTGACTGAATCGCGTTGTATCCACACCCCGATACCGCAAGGCTTAAAAGCACTACAAATAACACCGAGTAAAAACGATATCTTTTCATTTCAGGCTCCCGCTCTTAGACGCTAATTTTGGCATATCTAACACAACTACTTCACAAGAACCATATTCTTATATCTCCTAGCGTTACCTAATACCCTCAAATTCCTCAAGTGCTTTTGTGTATCCTGAGAGCCTCTCCGGAGCCGCCAGGCGGCGTACGGTTCTCGGGGCGCACCAACGCCAATTACTAAACTCCGGCTCTCCTGAACTACTTATATCGATATCTCTATTACTTCCGATAAACTCAACTAGCCAAAAGGTTTGTCTCTGACCAGACCATCGCCCGCGCGCGTAACTTGGTACCTTCTTCCAGATGTAGCTGTGCCTCGCTTTTAGTTTAGTTATCTTACCTATCTGCTCTCGCGCGATGCCGATCTCCTCGCTGAGTTCACGGATCACATTTGCTTTAAGAGTTTGGCCTGGCTCTACTCCACCCTGAGGAAACTGCCAGTGTCCAGGCTTCCCTATTCGCTCTCCCATAAAGAGCTGTCCCCTTTTGTTATAAACTAACATGCACACATTTGGTCTTAGTTTATTGGCACTGCGCTTTATTTTCATGGCGCTTAATATACACCTAGTGTCGTTCAAAACTCCATCTCTGATTGAACGAAGTGCTCTACCTGCTCGAGCGAGATCTCTCCTCTATTCAACTGATACCTTAACGACTCAGTCCAAGGTATGCTCGCCCCATTTGGCAGCGCGGCTAACAACTCAAAGGCTGATTTGGTCCGATAACACGCGTCCTTAGCTTTTTGCTCTCTTAGATCAAGGGCCTCTGTAACTAACACCCTGCCTCTATATCCGCTGCCGGAGCAACTGCTGCATCCTTTAGAACGATAAACATCGCCGAATCTTCCTCCGCCACGACTTAGATCGCGCTCTTTACAAACGGAGCATAACCTTCTCACTAGTCGTTGATTTAGTATCGCTAACAAAGGGGGTATCGAGCGCTCACGGCCAACGCCTAATACTTCAAGTCGGCTTATGACTAGAAAAGCCGAGCCTACATGTAAGGAAGATAGCGTTAAATGCCCAGTTGACGCCGCTTCAAGAGCCATCGAAGCGCTTAACCCATCGCGCATCTCGCCGATTAGGAGCGCGTCAGGATCGTGCCTAAGCACCGACCGGATCGCGCGTGGGTAATCTAGTCCTTGCTCTGCGCGCGTCTGAACCTGCACAATACCTGGCAACGGACTCTCAACCGGATCCTCTACTGTCACAACATTATAAGATCGGCGCTCCAATTCGCTCACGAGAGAATACATGGTAGTGGTTTTGCCACTGCCGGTCGGGCCGGTTAGGAGGATAAGCCCCTCTGTTTTATCGATAGCTGACCTGATTAATTCGGCCGTGTTGGGCTCTAATCCGAGTTGATTAAGGTTTACGACAGCTTGATCCTCAAGGAGTCTAATGACCGCGCTCTCGCCATGAATTGTTGGTAGGGTACTTAGCCTGGCGCTTTTCACGATATCACCAAACGAGTATCGAAAAGATCCATCCAAAGGAAGACGCCGTTCCGTTAGATCTAGTCCGGACAGAACTTTTAACCGTGTGATCACCTGATCGTGGAAGGATCTATCGTAAGGATCACTCTCTAAACGACACAGCTCGCCATCTATTCTCATACGTATCACGACATCGGTGGGTCCTGGTGATAGATGCAGATCGCTAACTCCGCGAGCCGCGGCGAATTCCAGAAGAGCATTTAAAAAACGAGCCGCATCACCCTTGGGCGGTTTAAACTTCTCCGCTGTAACCAGTACATCGGGAGTGGAGCATCCACCAGACCCACCCATCGCGATCGGAGCTATATAGCTCTTTAGTCTTTGCTCTGATCCAAAATACGCCTCGAGAATGGCAGGCTTTAGTATTTCTACTGGAACCACCGTCAGAGTAACATCAATTCCACAAATAAACCGCAACTTGCGTTGACTTACGTCCGAGTTATCAGAGACCGCTACCGATAAAGATACACGAGCTCCTTCTTTTATTAGCCCCAAGGGTAGCGCCTCAAATGCTATCGCGTCACTGGCGGCTAGAAATGCCCGCGCCTCATCGCTGGAGCGGAGTGCTACATCTCGCGCTGATAACTCAACCGATGACTTAATATCTCGGCTGAGTGGTTTGACGGTCGTGGCAGCCGGATCCGCGATGTAATCTGAATCATTACGTTCCCTCATACGTAATGATATCGATACGCGGAAGTGGTTAGTTGCGCATCGCTAACGCGCTTTATTAAATATACTGTCTAATTTCTGCTGCAGCGCGTCCGCGGTGAACGGCTTGACTATGTATTGAGAAACCCCCGCTTTAGCGGCTTGAATTATATTCTCGCGCTGTGCCTCCGCCGTAATCATCAGAAATGGAACACGTCCCATCCTTTCTGATCCGCGAATATAAGTAAGCAGCTCTAAGCCGGTCATGTTGGGCATGTTCCAATCAGAGATTATGAAATCGTATTCTTCTCCCCCTTCGATCTTTCTTACCGCGTCCAAAGCGCCTGCCGCTTCTGAGACGTTATCAAATCCGAGCGCTGAAAGACTCTTCCTGACGATCTGCCTCATCGACGCGAAGTCATCCACAACAAGAATGCGCATCTGCTTATCGAATTGATTATTTTGCATCATCCGCCCTAGCTGCTATTTCGAAGTTCACGAAGAACCCGCGCCAAAACAGCGGTCGCGCGCAGAATCTCCCCCGAGGGTAGCTATCGGTTACAGAGGCGTGAAACTTAAGCCAATAAAACAAGGAGTAGGGCGTCGCAGTTCTTTTTTTATCCCCCTCAGGAAGTCGGCCATTTGGAGTATTTTTGGGGTCTTAGACGGTTTATTTGGGGCTATCTGACAGGTGGATAGGTGAATTTGGGGAGG
>JBIKWQ010000128.1:0-2534 GCA_044356215.1 Bdellovibrionota bacterium
CTAACATCAAGCGATGCGTTGAAAACTTAAGGCACGACCCTCAAGTCTTTATGCAGATGGCCGCCTGAAAACTCTCCTTAAGCTTTGTAGAAATGAACTGCGCTCCGGGCAGGCGAAACCTATTTGCCTTGAGGCTAAAAAAATATTTTTTCCTCCCCAAATTCACCTATCCACCTGTCAGATAGCCCCAAATAAACCTTCTAAGACCCCAAAAATACTCCAAATGGCCGACTTCCTGAGGGGGATAAAAAAAGAACTGCGACGCCCTATTGAGGTTATAGTTATAATTGAGTAGCGTTATGGAGTGCGATAGCATGAAAAAAGGTCTCAGGACGCGTAGATGGGCGGATCGGGACAATACTATGTTAGGTGCCGTTAATTAACTTCATTGCATGCTGAGAACCTATGAAGATTAAATCAGTCGCTCTGAATAGATTCCGTGGGTATTCGTCACCGACTTGCGTGGAAATGGGCGATTTACTCGTCCTGGTTGGTCGGAACGATATAGGCAAGTCAACATTGCTCGAGGCTCTCGACATTTTCTTTAACGAAGGTAAAGGCTGCGTAAAGCTTGATAAGGACGACTTAAATAAAGAGTGCCTGTCGAAAGGCGAAGACAGCATCGAAATCGAAGTAGAGTTTAACGAACTTCCTTCAACATTAGTGCTAGACGCAACAAATGAGACATCGCTAAAGGCGGAGTATCTTCTAACGACGACTGGAACTCTACGAGTATTGAAGCGCTATCAAAATGGGGGGAAAGAGCGAATTTTTGTGAAAGCTAGCCACCCTTCAAACTCAGGTTGTTCCGATCTATTGCTCAAGAAAAATGCCGAGCTAAGAAAAATAGTGGACGACGCCGGGTATGAATGCGCCGATAAGACAAAGAATGCGGAACTCCGCAGAGCAATATGGACGAATCAGGGGGCCTTGGAACTGACGGAGACGGAAATAGAAATCGCCAAGATAGATGCAAAAGGAATTTGGGACCAATTAAAGGCACACATGCCTTTATACACACTGTTCCAGTCCGACCGTAAAAACAGTGACGCCGATGATGAAGTCCAAGACCCAATGAGAATCGCAGTACGCGAAATCCTCGGGGACCCCAAGATAAAGGCCGACCTGGAAACAATAGCAAGCACGGTAAAGGCACGTCTCGATGAGGTAGCAAAACGCACACTGAAGAAGCTATACGAGTTAAATTCCGCAATCGCATCCTCTCTAGTCCCCAATCTTCCCGACGTCGGGAGCCTCAAGTGGGCGGATGTCTTCAAGAGTGTATCAATCACATCGGACCGAGAAATCCCCATAAACAAACGGGGAAGTGGTGTAAAGCGCCTCGTTTTGATCAGTTTCTTTCGTGCCGAGGCGGAACGTAGGCAGAAAGAAGCGAATCTGCCGGATATCGTATATGCCATTGAAGAGCCAGAAACCTCTCAACATCCAGAACACCAAAGAGCCCTCACCGATGCGTTAATTGCTCTATCAAAAGCAAATAACACGCAAGTGCTGCTCACGACGCACAGCCCAGAAATAGTGAAGCGGCTGGATTTCTGCAATATCTTATTGGTGTCCGACGACCCTGCCGCAAAAGTATCACCGATCCTTGAACACGAGCTTCCATACCCGAGTCTGAATGAAGTTAACTTCGTAGCATTCGGCGAAGCGTCGTGCGAGTACCATAACGAGTTGTATGGGCACATTGAAGAATCAGAGCGAATGGCCGCTTATCTTGCAGGGAAGCCATCGCGGTCGTATGTGCGGGAAAAGGGGGGCGCGTTGACCACGGAACAACGTTCACTTACTGAATACATCCGTCACCAGATTCACCACCCCGAGAATAGCAACAACGCTCAATTTACCTACCATGAGCTTCTGACGTCCATTAATGAAATGCGTACGTTTCTTGCAATCCCCAGCCCATGAGCGGAACGGCATCTAACCAGCCAATGGAGCGGACACCTCCGTGCTGCGCACTTCGGTGCCGCTCATCGGCGCGTCATCCAACCATAGCAGTTCGGTCTTCTAATGAGAGAATCAGCTTTGTAGCGGAATTCCAGGTGATTCCAGGTGCAAAACAAGAGCCAGGTGACGCCTGGCGGGAGCACGTCATTCCCTTAGGCTGCTTTTTTTTGTTTCTTCGTCGGCGCGAAGTATAGGTGTATCCCGACAGCTTCCAGAATAGACGCCAAGCTTGAGAGCTTAGGGTTGCCCTTCTTTGACAAGCTTCGATAGAGATTCTCACGGTTAAGTGATGTCTTACGAGCAAGGTTCGCCATTCCGCCGCTCGCCTCAACGACATCACGTAACGCGAGAAGAAACACCTCCTCGGAGTCGCTCATACATGCGTTGAGGTATCCAGCGGCTTCTTTCGGATCCTTGAGCTGTTTAAGGAGCTCAGCCTTATAACTTTTTACTGGCATCTTTGTACTCCTTCCAAAATAGCTTCGCTTTATGTATGTCCTTTGTTTGGGAGCCTTTGTCGCCACCACACAGAAGGACCACTACCGTATTGCCATCTCGACCAAAGT
>JBIKWQ010000040.1:0-30824 GCA_044356215.1 Bdellovibrionota bacterium
CTGAGCTAAGCGCCCGAAATCTTGTTCGTCATTCAACCCATTCGGGAGAGCTGAATGTCGTTTTGGTCTCAATGCTCGCTAGCTCGCATTGAGCGTTTGTTAGGCGGCTACTACGGACCTTCGCTTCGCTACGTACCGTCTAAGCCACCTCATTCAGGTTGTAAGGCTGACGCCCCTCACACCCCAAAACACGGGCAACTGAGCTAAGCGCCCGAAATCTTGTTCGTCATTCAACCCATTCGGGAGAGCTGAATGTCATTTTCGTTTTCAGAAGCTAACTATTTTAGCTTCAGAAGTCAACACCGGCAAACCTGCCATAGGGCGTCATAGTTCTTTATCACCACAGAGGACGCAGAGGACACAGAGAACGGCCATTTTACGGGCAATTATGGAGTTTTCACTGTGTCCTCTGCGTCCTCCGTGGTAGAAATATTTCACTAATTATCCCAGTAGGTTGCCAAAAACACGGCGACGCCCTGAAATTGTTAATATTCTCGCAGAACAAAGTGCACCTACTCGTCCACGGCATCGCATAACGTCCAAATTTACACGTTTAACGTTTTCGTGCACGAGCAGTAGCAGGAGCAGCACAGGCCTTTACGTGCACGCCTGCCACATGCAAAGCCTATTTAGGGATTGATCCCACTCTTGCCTAGTGCGCTACAATCCCGGTGTTCTGCTTCTCTTCGCGAGCTTCTCCGTCACCACGCTCCTCTTTCTTTTTCTCGTCAGCGTAGAGCAATTCATCGCGGACCTTCTTGTTATCGAGCATGATAGAGAAATCATTCACGCTACGACAACGCAGAGCCTCAAAGAGCACCTCGTCTACGTGCGACACAGGAACCAGCTCTAGCTCGTTACGAACTGTAGCTGGGATCTCCTCAATATCGTTCTCATTATCTTTCGGGAAGAGCACGCGCTTAATTCCGCCTCGGTGAGCGGCCAAAGCTTTCTCTTTCAAGCCACCGATCGGAAGCACGTTACCACGGAGAGTGATCTCTCCCGTCATCGCGATATGCTTATCGATCGGAATACCCGTCAAAGCGGATACGATCGATGTTGCCATCGTGATACCCGCGGAAGGACCATCCTTCGGGATAGCGCCCTCTGGAACGTGCACGTGGATATCAACTTTATCGTAAAAGTATCGCGGCAATCCAAACACAGATGCCCTAGAACGTACGTAGCTGAGCGCCGCCCTAGCGGACTCCTGCATCACGTCACCGAGCTTACCAGTGATCTGCAAACGACCTCTTCCGGGCAGAACTGTGGTCTCTATCACCAGCAACTCTCCACCCTTGTCAGTCCATGCCAACCCTGTTGCGAGTCCAACCTGATCAAGGTCCTCTGACTTTCCGAATCTAAACTTTGGTTGTCCGAGGAACTTCGGCAGATTATCCGCCGTGATATGCACCAATGTCTCTTGCCCCTTCTCCACCACCTCAATAGCCGCTTTACGACAAAGAGTGGCGATATTTCGCTCAAGATTACGAACACCTGCCTCGCGTGTGTAGCGATTAATGATATCAGAGTAAACTATATCATCTACCTTTACGTTCTCCGGCTTTAGTCCGTTCTCGCCGAGCTGTTTCTCTAGGAGATACTTCTTACAGATAGCTATCTTCTCAAGCTCTGTGTAACCAGAGAGCCTGATGATCTCCATACGATCCATCAACGGTCCAGGGATCGTGTGCAACGAGTTAGCTGTGGTAATGAACATCACCTTAGATAGATCGTAATCGCAATCAAGGTAGTGATCATTGAAGCTATCGTTCTGCTCTGGATCTAGAACTTCAAGGAGAGCCGAAGATGGGTCACCTCTAAAGTCAGTAGACATCTTGTCAACCTCATCGAGCAGGAACACTGGATTGCTAGTTCCAGCCTTCTTGAGGGACTGGATTATCTTACCAGGTAATGCTCCGATGTATGTTCTTCTGTGACCGCGAATCTCTGCCTCGTCACGCACTCCTCCGAGAGCTACCCGGACAAACTCTCGCCCTGTCGACTTGGCAATAGACTTGCCAAGAGAGGTCTTTCCTACTCCTGGGGGTCCCACTAGACACAGGATCGGTCCGCGCATCTTGCCGACTAATTTCTGCACCGCCAGATACTCAAGGATACGCTCTTTAACCTTCTCAAGGCCGTAGTGATCCTCATCTAAAACATCGCGCGCCTTATCGATCTCAATTCCTTCCTTCGAACATTCGTTCCACGGAAGAGCCAGCATCCAATCTACGTAGTTACGGACTACTGTAGCTTCCGCCGACATCGGCGACATCATCTTTAGCTTGCGAATCTCCTTCTCGGTCTTCTCGCGAGCATCCTCAGGCATATCTTTAGCCTTAAACTTATCTTCAAGCTCCTGGATCTCATTTCTGAAGTCGTCCTTCTCTCCAAGCTCTTTCTGAATCGCGCGCATCTGCTCGTTTAGATAGTACTCTTTCTGAGTCTTCTCCATCTGCTTCTTCACGCGGCTGCGAATTCTCTTCTCTACTTGAAGGATCTCGATCTCAGACTTCATGTGTCCCAAGATCTTCTCAAGCCTCTCATGCGGCTCGATCGTCTCCAATATCTCTTGCTTATCCTCAAGCTTGATATTTAGCTGCACCACGATAGCGTCAGCTAGTCTTGAAGGATCCTCGATCGCGTTGACCTGCATGATCATCTCAGGATTAACCTTCTTCCCGAGCTTCACGTAGTTCTCGAATGTCATATTTACCGAGCGCATAAGAGCTTTTAGCTCTGTGGATACCTCTAGATTAGGAAGTATCTCCTCGACATCGACCAACATGAAATCATCTTCGCGCACGAATTTCTTTACGCGCGCGCGACATTTTCCCTCCACGAGAACTTTGATTGGCCCATCAGCCAATCTAATTAACTGAACGACCTCACCTAAAGTTCCGGTAGTATAAATATCCTTAGGTCCTGGATTGCTCGTGCGCGCGTCCTTCTGCGCCGCTAGGAATATGTATTTACCTTCGCGTTGAGATTCCTCAATCGCTCGAACACTCTTCTCGCGACCAACGAACAGGGGCACAACCTGCTGCGGGAAAACTACTAATTCACGGAGTGGGAGAAGTGGAATTGGGTTTGTAATAGGTGGCTTCATTATCTTGTTTCTTTAGATTCTCTTAATTAGGTACCCAGATTTAAGCCCGCCTTACGGCGAACTTAACCATTTGTATTTACTACGTTGATAGTAACACTCAATGCGGTGGGACACACCACATCTTTCAGCGAATTTTTTGATTCGCTGGGTACTACTACAATCTTACGTTTATGATGCTAACAGGCTAGGAAAAAAACCGGGAAAAAGCGGAGATCTATCAAGTATATTGAGAATTTGGTTTAAAGATCCGGCGCAAAACGCCGTTCTTATACGGTGTGGTAGATGAGTAATACGCTTACGCCGATTCAGCGTGCTGATAAACTATTAGCGGTTTCTCACCCTTTACGACTGTATCCTCAGATACTATCACCTCTTTAATATCAGGCTCAGATGGAACCTCATACATCACGTCTAGCATAATCGATTCCAAAATCGCCCGCAGACCTCTGGCACCAGCTTTACGCTCAATAGCCTGCTTCGCCACAGCCAACAAAGCCCCCTCTGAGAAGCGCAACTGAACGTTCTCCATATCGAAGAGTTTCTTGTACTGCTTCGTAAGGGCGTTCCTAGGCTCAACAAGAATCTTGATTAGAGCTCCCTCATCTAGATCATCGAGAACAGCTATCATCGGCAAGCGACCTATAAACTCAGGTATTAGGCCGAACTTTAAGAGATCCTCAGGCTGAACCTTGCTTAGCAAAGATCTCTTCTCTTCTTTTTTGAGTCTCTCCGCGTCGATATTCTTCGCGTGAGCTCCGAAGCCCAATTTCTTCTCTCCCACGCGGCGTCTAATGATATCCTCAAGTCCTACGAACGCTCCTCCGCAGACAAACAAGATATTGCTCGTATTAACCTGCAAGAACTCCTGCTGCGGATGCTTCCTGCCGCCTTTTGGTGGAACACTAGCGACTGTTCCCTCTAGCATCTTTAACAACGCCTGCTGAACACCCTCTCCTGATACATCGCGAGTGATTGATGGGTTCTCCGCCTTGCGCGATATCTTATCTATCTCATCGATATAAACGATTCCACGCTGCGCCTTTTCGACGTCGTAATCAGCGTTCTGGAGTAGATTAAGGATTATATTTTCAACGTCCTCTCCTACGTATCCAGCCTCAGTAAGGGTTGTAGCGTCTGTGATTGTAAACGGAACCTGTAGAATACGCGCCAACGTCTGCGCTAGTAGCGTCTTTCCAGTTCCTGTTGGCCCGATCAAAAGGATATTTGACTTAGAAAGCTCCACATCTCCGCCAAGAGTGCGAGCCTCGAGCCTCTTATAGTGATTGTGAACCGCTACTGATAGGGCGCGTTTGGCGAAATCCTGACCAACGACATACTGGTCCAAAAATGTTTTAATCTCCTTAGGCTTTGGGACTTTTGATGATGTCGGGGCCACAACATCTGTATCGACCTCCTCGCGAATGATCTCGTTGCAGAGCTCTATGCACTCGTCACAGATATAAACTGAGGGTCCAGCGATTAACTTGCGAACTTCCTCCTGGGAGCGGTTACAGAAAGAACAAACGAGTGTGCTCTTGTTTTTATCGCCAGTTTTGCTCACTTTACTTACTCCCTTTATTTAGAAATCTACAATTCTTACACACTCATTGTTCACGAGCACCAATCCGAGGCTCTCAGCCAAGCTGTTTCTATCTGAGGTTATGCTGTTTCTCGCGACAAATGTGCCACACCGGACACGAATAGTTATCCCTTAATCAGCGCGTCTATGCAACTTAACTTAAGCTCATAAATTGCGGCCATGGCGTTAGGCCGTGAATGCAACTTTTAGCGCTCTAATCAAATGGTTAGGGCAAAGGTGAAGACTCTCGTTGGCAAGGCTTTACTCCTCGCCCCCTAAGGCCCGCCTAACTACTCCTTCTTAGCCTCTCCAGCCTCTCGGCGCTCAAAAACATCATCAATCAGACCATACTCCTTGGCCTGCGCGGATGTCATGAAGAAATCGCGATCACTATCCGCCTCTACCTGCTTTAGAGGCTTACCAGCGTGGTGCGCTAAAATCCGAGTTAGCTCCTGTTTAACTCGCAACATTTCCTTGGCGTGTATCTCAACGTCTGAAGCTTGGCCGCTGAAACCTCCTAGCGGTTGATGGATCATAATTCGCGAGTGAGGCAGCGCCGAGCGCTTACCTTTGGCTCCTCCAGCTAACAACACCGCCCCCATACTGGCTGCCTGCCCAACGCATACGGTCGCCACATCAGGCCGGATGTATTGCATCGTGTCGTAAATCGCCATACCCGCTGTCACTACTCCACCCGGGCTATTTATATAGAGGTAGATATCCTTCTCTGGATCTTCGCTCTCGAGAAAAAGAAGCTGTGCGATAATGAGGTTAGCGACAACATCGTTTACATCAGTACCGAGAAATATGATGCGCTCCTTTAATAGACGCGAATAAATATCGTACGAGCGCTCACCACGACCTGTCTGCTCAATTACAAATGGGATGTAAGCCATAACCGATTCCTTCCGAAATAGTTCTATAAACAATTACTTCTTAGCTTCTTTCGCGGCGACCTGCTTAACCTTCGTCCTGGCCATCAGCATGTCCATGATCTTAGTCCTTCGCACCTCAGCTAGGAATCCTCCAACTCTGGATCGATCAAGAAGCGCCTTTGTAGCTACTTCAACTGTAACGTTGTGCTCCGCGGCTACCTTGGCGATCATTGCCTTGGTATCAGCTTCCTCAACTTTAACATCTTCTTGGGCTCCAATCCGATCAACGATGATCGCTGTTCTGATCCTCTTTACCGCTGATTCCTCAAAGAATTTCCTAAACGGCTCAACATCGATATTCTCAGCTGATACATCTTTGCCAGCGAAGCCCATGCGTGCGATCATCTCGCGCATCTCATCATCTACTAGGCTAGGTGGTAGCTTGAACTCGTTCTCTTTGACTAACAGGTCCAACAGGGCCATCTGGGATGCTGATTTGAAGTCAGCCTCGGCGCGCTCAACTAGCTGATTCTTTAACTTTTCGCGCAGCGCGGCGAGAGATTCGACTTCCATCCCTACAGACTTAGCGAACTCGTCGTCTAACGTTGGCAACTGCTTTGAGTAGATCCCGTGGAGTACGACCTTATATGTAGCCTTCTTCCCTCGCATACCCTCGATCGGGTGCTCATCATCCGCGACGATCTCTATCTCCTTCTCCGCTTTTGTCTCGAGTCCCACTAACTGAGCCTCTACCTGCTTCGACAATCGACCAGAACCCACCTGGTCAACAAAAGGCTCAGCCTGAGAAAACTCTCCATCCTCAACCTTAATTGACACAGACAATGCCGTGACATCACCTTCCTCTAGCTTGGTACGACCCTCAATAGGGTTAAGCTGAGCACGAGATTCAGCCAACTGGGTTAAGGCCTCTTCAACATCCTTATCTCCAATATCCTTTTTCTCAACCTCAACTTCGCGATCAAAATATGAAGAGATCTTTGGCTCAGGAATGAGCTCAACAGTCGCGGCGAACTCTAGGTCACTCTGCGTAACCATCTCCTTAAGATCTATCTGCGGCTGACCAATCGTATTAAGCTTGAACTCATCGAAGGCGGATTGAAGACCCTCATTGATCAACTTATTGGTTATATCAAATTTGATCCGGTCACCGAACAGCCTCTCCACCATCTGACGTGGCACTTTTCCCTGCCTGAAACCATCAACTCGCGCGGTGCGACCTAACTGCTTTACTGAGCTCTCGTACTCCTTGGTAACGCGCTCCTTGCCAACCACTACCGTGATCTTCTTGGTTACCTCGTCTATATCCTGAACTGATGATTGAAAATCCATTCACTACTCCGTAATACAGGGCAAAATCCCATAAGGCCTAAGAGAATACGCTCAAATGCCCCCAAATGCCAACATCCAGAGTTATAGGAAGTCGAAACTTTAGCCAGCTTCTTGCCCTGCGGCCAAGGATTATATATCCTGCCCCCTCTATTCGCAGACCCTACGCGGGGGTGGTGGAATTGGCAGACACGCCAGACTTAGGATCTGGTGCCGCAAGGTTTGGGGGTTCAAGTCCCCCCTCCCGCATTACTACTCATGGATTCTACGTATTCTTGCCCGCGTGGCGTGACTGTGATCTGCCTTGACCGTGATCTGGTTTGACTGCGACCTAGCTTAACCGGGATTAGCGATACCTCATGGCTAGAAAATCCTCCAGCCCGCCAACTCCCAGCCCCACATATTGAATAACAGAGCGGCCATCCATAAAAACCGCATAAGGGACATGTTTTCCCCTTAACGCTAGGAATGCTTCATCTTGTGTATCATTGCCCGAAAAAACGTGGATTACCGTCGTCAGATCCTGTTCCCGAATTCTCTCCTTCACCACAGGAAGATCCTCGTTTCGGTCCAAGTTAACCGCGTAAAAATCTGTATCTCCACGGCTAGCGTAAGTTCTAGCGAGGTCCTCAAAATCAGCGATCACCCCACGTGAATGCGCGCACCAGGTTGCCCAGAATAAGACAACCTGATTTCTACCGGACGGGTTCTTTAACGCCACATCCTCTCCGCTCAACAACATAAGCCGCCCATCGGGAACGGGTTGTCCCAATAGCTCCTGAGTATCAGGAGCGATAGTCGAGCATGAAACAAAGAGCGCCAAAAGCGGCACCGCCGCTAGCTTACCAAGGATTAATTGAGCGTCGAATTTCAAAATGGCTTGATTAATCTTGAATAGACAGCCGGTAAACATAACGAGACCCTCTTAAGCCAAAAAGAGTATCGGCCCTATTCAATGATCAATCAAGCCCGCTTTGTTGATGGCACTACTGCTCGAATCCGCCGAGAGCCACGCGGTGACACCAAGTCGCCCCTGAAAAAGCTCCTTTTCATAGACCTCTCGAACCTCCGGATCCTGCTCATTATCGTACATATCCCTAATCTTCTCCTTTGACGAAGTAATTCTTACTTGTTTCAGGAATGGCAACACTTCACGCCTCACCGCTGGATCGGAATGACTCAGGAGCTTAATCAGACGATCCGGATGAGTAACACCTCCATACACCCTCAGAAGAGCTCTAACAGCGCGGGGAGATCCATGGTCTATTAGGGTGGTGACTATCGTGCCGAATGACGGCTCTTCTCTCAGGTCGCGCAATCCATCGGCGATGAAGGGGTCCGTCTCGGCTGAGTTCAGGCCGAGTCCACCCACAATCTTAGCGTATCTCCAGAGCTCTTCATCCTGGGCACTCCTTAGGTATTCCAGAATAGGTCGCGGAGGAGCGTCGAAGACGGGCTGTAATATTAGTCCCTGAACAGCTCTGCTCATTACCGCATGATCCGATGTCGCTAGAGATACCGCGTACAGGCACCGAAGAGCCAACGGGTCGTTCCATCCGACTATCGCGTTTACATCAGAGATTGAAGCCCCTTCCTTAGCCGCCTTAAAAAGAGCTTCGTAAGGTGGTGAACTCTCAGTTCTGGCTTCAGTCATCGTTTGGATAAAAATATCCTTGGGCCATGAAACCAATTTTCGATCATAGATTGACTTCGCTAAGTATGGAATCACAGGGGTCCGTTTCCGCGAATGGGCCTGAAGCAACCACCATAGGCGGTCACTGGAGATCATATCCTCCCTTCCCCAGAAGTGCGCGGCTTCAGTAGATAGACGCGTCTCAGCCGCTAAAAATAGGACCTCCGTATTTAAAGATTCTAAGTACGATCGTTCAGCTAAACCTGACGATACGATGTTAGAGATAAGCTGCTCTCGATACCTTTTCTCCCACTCTCCCCCGGCCTCGATAAATCCAGCTGATAGCACTGCTCGAGATTCATCATCACCCTTAGTGTAAACTTTAAATGTTAGCTCTCCACTCTCTTCATTAGCGTTCCTGTTGGCTAGATATTTGAGCAATCCAGCTAGCTCTCCACTGAGATGGCCGATAGTCTTCGCTGATTCCCTCAAACTATCAATTGTGCTCCCACCAACAGGGACATATTTTTCCCGTGCCTCTTTTAATTGATTGAGGATGTCGACCAATTCCTTAGAAGCGTCCTCAACCGACTGACGCTCGCGTTCATCTTGAATATTGTCCACCACCTCTCGTTCTGGATTTGATTTTCCTGAATTGAGAACCTGCTCCAATATAAATGGCATCATCAGCACCAACGCTAACGTGAACAGGATCCCTTTTACAATCTTAGACTCCGCTATCTGATCGAACTGTCGTCTAAGTCTCTCTGCGGCCGAGAGCTGCAGCTCGCGTAGTTGATCAAAGGTGAGTGGTCGTTCCTCTCCTGGACCCAGAACCGCACCTCGCTTAGCTGATCTCTGTTGTAACAGCCACTCACCCTCACCAACCTCAATCGACTTAAGCAACTCTTTAGCGTCGCGGCAAAGGGTGTGATTCGGGTCCTTGGCGATCGTCGCGAGCACTGAAAAAACCCACGGGGGAGAATCATCCGGTATCTGCTCAATGCATTCCTCAATTTGATCAGCTTGCACTTCACTCGAGCCAAACTTCGCGCCGAATAGCTCTAACCCTAAAATCGCTAACGCGAAAACGTCCGCGGCCGCCGAGGGCTTTCCTGGGTGCTTATCACCTCCGCGGATATACCGCCTAGATTCCTGCGAAATATTCATAAGGGAGGAACTCTCAAATCCTCCGAGAAATCCAACGAACTCCACCTCCCCAGACTCAGCTAAAACAAAAGACGCGGTGGATATATTACCACAAGATACTGACTTGCTGTGTAGACGTGAGATGAGCGCGAGGCACCTTAAGTATCTATTTCTAAGAATGACCGGCGAAGAACGATCAGAAGCGATGCTTTTTCCGACAGTGTCCGGAAGGGCAACAAAAGCGTACCCCTCTGAATCGACGCCAAAATCGGCGTCCTGTATTTTAATAATCTTTAAGAGTCGCTCAGAGTGCTCGTGAAATCGCCTCCGTTGCTCTTCAGATAGCCGTTCACGCGAGAGCCACACTAAGGCTTCGTCCTTTTCATCCGAGCTCTTTGAATGGTAGCTGCCACCTTGAATGACAGACCCAATATCCCAGGCGCGCGGCCACGCCTCTCGAGTTGGCCCAACAGATTTCACTATCTTCGCCGCTCGAGCCATTTTTGGTACGTTACCGCCCTCCTAATCCGAAATCCCTTACAACGACTACGATCTACGCCCTCGCGTTCCATACCCCTATCTGAGTCACAGGAAAGGCCGGATCAATCTCCTCCAGCGTGGTCACGAACACTCGAAGCCCACTCATCCGAACGAAGGATATGACCTTCTCCTTTATCTCCCTACTGCACAGCAGGGCGACCGAGAGACTCCCCGACTGCAAGGTCGGTTTAACCACTTCATATAAACCCTGCAGCAGGGTGTCATATAAATCGGGGGCCATAGCCAAAGATGTTGTCCAGCGATCCGCTGAAGCCTCTTCAAAATTTCGCTCTACATCAGGTGATAGCGTCAGGACCGGCAATGCAACTCCAGAGGAGACGAATCTTCTCACTACTTGTCTTCTTCTCGAGGCCCTCACAAAATGAACCACTTCCGCCAAGTCTACCGGTGATTCAGAGCCTAGGGTGACCCCTGCGGAGGCACAATACGCGGCGACACACTCCATAATTGAGCGAAAATCCCGAATACTCACCCCCTGCCTGACTAACTCTTGCAGAATCTCCGCCAATTTAGGGACGGAAACAAACTCCTTCCCGAATCCATCCGCGACAAGTCCAGGAAACTTCTTCTCAATCTGACGCAGTAATGAGTGAGTATAAGTGACCGACACTACATCCTCGGGATGCTCTTTAATTGATTGGGCGATTCTGATGGCGATAAATCCCAGAAATTCATAACGCGGGATTCGCGCCGCGCTTAAAGACGCTAGAGTTACACCTGTTCTCGGGGTCCAAAAGAGTCGATGACCAGAAGCCGGATGCTCCTCCTCTCTTAACACCTTTAATCCAAACACCCCAGCTTGGGAGCTCGACATCTCAACTAAAATCGCGTCTTCAGGAAGACTACCAGATAGCATCTCAATCCCCATCGATCTGACCGAGTATGAATTGGGAGCTAATAGGTCGTCGGCTACAACTCTTAGGCCGGGGAGAGCTACACCTACATCCTCAAAGAAGTCATCTCGAAAGGCGCGCCACTCGCTCGAGTATTCAGCCGCGCGGGAGCGATACACTTTGTACAAACTATTGCGATCAAGAGCTAGTACTAAAGTACTATCCGGCCCTTCTCCATCCTGCCCCACGCCCATGGCATCGCCGCTCTCCACCGCGCTTTTGGACTCCATACTTAGAAGCGCGTTGGCGTCTCGACGGCTCCATAACCCAGCTAGAACCAGCCCAACCGCCGCGAGTAAAAACGGTATCATCGGCACTCCTGGCATTAGTGACATGACCGCCATAACCCCCGCAGTTACCATTAAAGTAACAGGGTGGGCGAATAGTTGAGCGCGTAGGTCCGCGCTTAAACTAGAACGCTCCGAGCTTGATACACGAGTCACTATAATACCGGCGCATATCGCCGTGAGCAGACTAGGGATCTGAGTTACGAGACCATCTCCAACAGTTAGAACCGTATACGTCTGGAGGGCTTCCGTAATTCCCATTCCTGACGCCAATCCCATGTATATTCCGCCAAAAATGTTGGTGAGTATTATCAATATTCCAGCTATGGCATCTCCTCGCACAAACTTCATCGCTCCATCCATCGAGCCGTAGAGCTGCGATTCGCGCCTTAGTTCATCTCTCTTGCGACTAGCCTCATCCGCTGATATCACCCCTGTGCGTGCATCGGAGTCGATCATTAGCTGCCTTCCGGGCAACGCGTCCAAAGCGAATCTCGCCGCGACCTCAGAGACACGGGCGGCGCCGTTTGAGATAACGATAAAGTTCACTACTGTCACTATCGCGAATATGATAAGCCCAACTACTAACTCCCCGCGGATCAGGAATGTGCCGAAGGCCTCAATAACCCGACCGGCCTCTCCCTGACTAAGTATCAACCGCGAAGACGCCACGTTTAGGCCGAGCCTAAAGAGAGTGCTCAACAGAAGTATCGTCGGAAAGGTAAACAAAGCTGTGGAGCTTCCCACGTATAAGCCAACCAGAAGCAGCAGAACAGAAAACGCCAAATTCATCACTAACAACCCGTCTAGCACAGGTGTCGGAAGAGGAATAATTAGCATCGCCGCGATGGCTATGACTAGAAACATCAGAACAAAGTCAGCGGCCCGTATTCTAAATGTCATCTCTGCTTTCCCCAAATCTAACTAAGTCAATTAATCGATCCCTGTCTTCACTTGGCCCGCTATACCTAAACCCAACAGCAGCATGTAAGCTAAAAAGATCATCGCAACCGGTCCCGACGCTTTTACTTCCATTTTTCTTATATCAGACTCTATCTTGCTCTCGCGTTGGCTAGTGACGGCGTCAGCCAGCTCTTGGAGCTGCTTCGATACCTCACCTCCAAATTTGGCTACCTGCGATAAAGCCAGTAAGGCGTGCTTAAATTCCGGCTGTCCGGATGTTCGCCCTATTTCGACTAGGGCTTGCTCTAGATTTACGCCAGACTTCACATACGAAAGCGCGTGCTTCAATAGACGGGTTGCCGCGTTGTGGCAGTTACGATCGTCGGCCATCTCAATTAACTGCGATATACAGGGGCCTATGTCTAGTGAGCTACTCACCCCGATCGATATCTGCTCAATCAGAAGCGGCAGGTAATATGATAGCTCTTCGTGCTGCTTTTTCACCCAGCCACGAAGAATCATCATTGGCAAATACAGTCCAGCGAGTACGCCGACCGCTACGATCATCAATGCTGTATTTACATCACCAGAGATCAGTCCAAGTATTCCACCACCGAATCCAAACACTAGCGGCGCGAGCTTCCTACGACGATGAAAATCCTCACGCTCCGCCGTCGACACTCGTCCAGCCATTATTAGGAGTTCTTCTACGGTTGGCTCTTTGGACGCCTTCTTCTTTTTCTTGCTACCAGTATCTTGTTCATCATCGCTCTGATAGTCCTCGTCCTCGTCTGCACCCTCTGACTCATCCAGATAGCGCCCTATTTCTCTTAGGTTTCTCGCTCTTTTTATGCCACTTCGCGAAGAGCTCCGAAACTTAAACCATAGAAGCAGTATTACTCCCAAGAAGATGGCGGTAACAATCATCATCTGATTAGTACTAGGTTCCATACTCCTACACCTTTATATTTGTTACCTTCTTCATAGCTAAAACCGCGACAAAAACAAGGACTATTGAGCACTGAGCGTAACCCGCTAAATCGGGATGCGTCCACGCCCCTACCACCATTTTAGGAGCTATGAAATACATGTAGGTTTGAACAGCCATAACTATTCCAATGATTACCCAGATGGACCCGCTCTGCTGGGCGACAGCCGCGCTCGCTGCGCGCTTGAAAGTCTGTCTCTTCCTGACCTGTTTCGCTAATCTGTCCAGCGTATCCGAAAGAGTTCCTCCAAGACGTCTACTTAGAATGAGGGCTTGAACAAATAGCTCGATCTCCGGCTGATAAACGCTCTCTCCGAACGCGCCGATCGAGCTATCCTCGGGGACTCCCATCCTGACTCTCTCAAGCATCAACTCTATCTCGTGCCTTACAAGGGAATCCTCATCTAAACCCTCTGACGCTGCCTGCAGTGACTGAACGGTATTTAATCCCGTTTTCAACATTCCTACAGTGGCCAGTAGGAACTGAGCGAAATCAGCATCAAACTTAGCTGAGCGCTTGCGCATTCGCCTATTAATCCATCCGTTTACAAGCAGCGGCCCCATCAGAATCGCGAAGATCTGGAGAACAAGTCGGAGATATACATATGCTATAGCGAACAATATTAAACTCACGAGAATCTGCAGCAAGCTCACGACAAATGGTGGCATCCAAGCTAAATTGGCGTATTTAAGTCTCGCTTGCAGATTTAATTCTTGGCTTCCTCCGCCATCTTCTTCCTCTGGATCCGCTTCCTCTAGTTCTTCATCACTGTCGGTATCAGACTGTCCTGACTCCGGCTCATCGTCGTCTCCGCTAACCCGCACACGATATTGCTCCAATCCACCTCTTAGCCCAGACCTATGACTCCGAACTCCATCTTTAGAGCTCTTGAGCATGCGCCAAACAATCACCGCCGCTATCAGAACGATCGCTACTCCGACAGAGACAAGTACGAGTGGTTGAGTTCTCATAACTGGGTAATTATTTCTTCCCACCCTCTAGCTCAGGAAAAGTGATCTCCGATGGAGACTCCTCTAGCTTAACGCCATCTTTTTTAAGCTGCTCAGAGAAATTACTATCAAATGAATCGACGCGCCAAATCGGCTTTACACCCTGCTTGATCTGCGTAAACATCGGGCGAACCTGAATCTGACCCTCTACGTAGTGTCCAACTTCAATGACTTCCGCTACTCTAGGCCTTCCTGTACCTTTCTCACGAATTAACCAAACAACGGAATCAACGGCGAGAGCAATCTGCTGACGGATAATCTCCACTGATACTGATTTCTGAGCTCGACCAAGAAGGCTTTCAAGACGAACTAGAGTCTCTCGCGCGTTTCTGGCGTGCACAGTTGACATACCAACGTGCCCCGTCTGAGCGCTCTCAAGAAACGCCTCCGCCGAGAATGGACTACGCATCTCTCCCAGAAGCACTCTAGTTGGGGTCATTCGAAGCGTAGTTTTTATATGCTCCTGAAGGGTAACCTCTCCAACTCCCTCAGAGTTAGGAGGTCTTGATACCAAAGATCTGAAATACGGGTGCTGAAAATTAAGTTCCGGAGTGTCTTCTACCGCGACGATCGACTCATCAGGCCCAAATTGCGTCGCCAAACATTTAATCAATGTTGTCTTTCCGGTTCCTGTCTCTCCGGCCACCATCATTGTAGCTAGTCCACTACGAATAAGACTCGCTAAGTAGTCCACAACTAAGGGGGGCGCCACCTGAAATTTTACCAGATTTTCCAGCGCCACTTCTGATATTCGCGGCACACGGATACAGAGAAGCGGACCCCGTTGACCACAAACACTCTCGTGCACAGCGCAGAGCCTTATTCCATTTGAGAAGGACGCGTCGACCGTATGCTGCTGCGTAGTAAGAGACTTGCCCAACCGGAGTAAAAGACGATCTATGAAAGTCGTGTAGGCTTGGTGCGATGGCCACGACAGACCTGTAGTCTCACTAACTTTTCCTCTTTGGAGTACGACTGTCTTGTAGTCGTACACGTGGATATCAGTAACTTCTCTATTTTCAATCAGCGGCTGTAATACTCCCCATCCAATCAGATCCTTCTGAAGAGTTATAATCAGATTGGCTCGCTCAATATCATCAAGGCTAGTTGACTTCTTCTTTAGAACCTTATCTACAGCCTGACTTATCACCGCCTCGGCTTTACCGGGGATTACCAGCTGTTGCTGCATCAAGCTGTCGCTTCCGATCTCCCTCCGAGCTTCCTGCATTGCCGCCACAGCAGCGGCAGATAGTGCCACGGTCTTGGCCACCTGCCTCTGCTGCTTGGGCTGAGGATTGGGCTTAGGCGCTTCTGCCTCTGTCGATGACAACGCTTGAGATGGCCGTGGATTTGATGTTGACCCAGGCGCGCCTGAAGCTCCCGCGCGCTGCGCGCGTGTCGAGAACATCCCCTTTAAAGCTACCGTATCGCTACGCTCTCTTTCCTTCATAGACCCCACCCATAAAACCTACACATATCAGGTCTAGATATTACGATTCATTTTAGCCGCTTAGCGGAGCAGCTCCTTTTAGGCTTGAAGGGGAGATCGGCTTTTTAGTCAAAAAAGATGAGTAAAATGAGGCCAAATAAGGTCTGCAATAATCAGAACGGCGTATCTACACGGACTACCCCGGTATCAGCTGGCTCCCTATCACCCTGTACTTTCTGCCATCGATGATAACCCAGCCGTGATCTGGTTCTCCTCCTTTTGACCCCTCATTAGGAGGAACTATTATACCTTCTACTGAAACCTGTGTCCGATCCTGAAGCTCTCCCGCATCCTCATCACCACGGAGCAAGAGACGTAGCTCGCCTTTTCCAGAAGCCAACTTTAGCCGCTTCTGATCCTCGGTTGAGACCTCCAAAGTTACTGTCGACTCGCCATTCATTATGGTCTTAGACTCTCCGCCGAACTCCGAAGAGACACTAGTGCCGCTAGATAGCACCTTTAGATTCTGGGCTATTATAGTGGCCTGCGTTGTGTTTCCACTTTTAGCCACAAGAACCACATCGACTCTGACACCTGCCCTAGCCCATCCTTCATTGGTTGTTTGTCGATCCAGACGGATTGTAATAGCTCGGTAACCTAATCTGATCTGCGGAACAACGCTATTAACCGGGGCTCTGAAAGTTAAATGCTCTGACAGTAAGGGCTGGCCCGCGGCTATAAAGGTCTTGGCGTATACACCTGTCAATTGATCAAATCCACCAACAACCCCAGCGGATATGAAATCAGCCGCCGGCTTACTTTCTTTGCGGAATAATTCGGGCTTTAACTCACTACCCTCATCTATATTTTTTATGGATATCAGAACGTCAACCGACGAGGGAGCGACAGGAGATAGTGGCTGCGGCGCAATCGGCTGACTTGTGGGGGATTCTTTTGGGGCCGATACCAAAAAGAAAACCGCGGCAACTCCCACGGCCAGAGCCGCTACTGTCAAAACAATCGGCTTTGATACAGCGGCTTTCCCCGTGCCCCTGTTTTTTTTCACCTTACATCCCCTTCAAGCTGCCTACTATGCGAGCTATTATTGCCGACTCGCTTTGCTTTATGCCCACACTTCAGGCCTAAAGCCAGGCGGGGCTAAAAAGCCCCGCCTGATGAAACTAACATTAAGACAAAAACCTAATGTTAATTAGTACTAATCTGGCTAGCAGCCTTACTCATCTCTGTACTCACGTTACTTCCAAGTACACGCACTCCAGCGATTACCACTACAGCTAGAAGCGCTACAAGGATCGCGTACTCCACCATCGAAGCTCCGCGCTCGTTCTTGCTATCACGCTTCTCATTATTGATCTGGCTCTCATTTACACTATTCATAATTTCTCCATTCAGTAACAATTAGTCCGCGCCTTTTTATCAGCACGAAATTTCTTATCTCTGTAGAACAAAGATGCGAATTACCTCGATTTGGACGCACCTAAAATCCACAGATTTTTCTAAGATGAGGCAAACAGCGTTGGACTGCGACTCACCTTGGGGTCAGAATGTCCTATCGGTAGGAGTTTGGAAATATATTAATATTTATACAGTGTTTTATTGATAATTTTTTCTGCGTTCACCTTTTTGCGGTCTGCGCCTAGTGGAAACACAGAACTGAATGCGGATTACTGTTAATGTAACTACTCAGCCAATTACGCCGCGATGGCGTTAGGCCCTATCAAGGCGCGCTTTTGCGGAGCAAGGCGGGCTGGAGATAATCACCGTCTAAGAATTCGTCGCAACAAGCCGCGCCTCTCCTGCTTATCGCTTTCCTCTCCTTCTACCACCCCCGCTCCCGAACTATCCACGGGCAACAACCCTAGCGAAGCAGCTATCTCCTTAAAAACCCTATTGAGCTCTTCGTTACCGGCGCTAAAGAGGGTATTTCCACTTCCTGGCCAGGAAGAGACCTCTGGGTCAAAAGGAACCGCCGGCAAACTCCAACACATATCACTCAGCTCGTGAGTTGAATCAAGGTCACCCGCTATCTGTTTAAGGTCTATCTTCCGATCAGATAACGCCCTTATCAGAAATCTAATCCGATCCGTTCCACCTATCAAAGGCTTTACCGAGGACAACAATAAGTCCATCGCAGTTAATCCCAACTCAGAGTCATCACTGGCCACCAAAACTAGATCGGCATTTCGTAGAATTCCACCGACCGCTGGTCCCATCCTACCAGCAGTGTCGACTATAACAACATCAAACATAACCTTGGCCAGCTCGATGATCCGCTGCGATATCTCCATACCATCCGCATGACATACGAGATCCATCGACTCGGCGAATCTATCAGGCGCCGTTAGTACCGATACATCACCCGCGATCGGAATCAGCGCGTCTCTGAATGTCTCGCGAGATATATCCCTACTCCCATTGACCCAACCGCTTACTACTTTAGCTTCCGGCCCAGCGGCCGCGAGACATCGACTCAGATCTTTAGTTTCAACGTCGAGATCCCAGAGTAGCGTGCGGCGCTCGTTGACACTACACACTTCGCCTATAGCGGCCGCCGCCGAAGTAGCGCCGACTCCTCCCTTTCCATGAATGATCACCACCACTCGTCCATCGACAGATCGGCCCTCTTTGCGAAAATCGGTGCTGATAGCCACCAACTCCTGCAACAGATCCAATGAGCTAGATCCATCAGGAAAAACTTTTCGTACTCCTACTGAGTGCGCGGATCGAAACGCTCCGCCTCCATACTCCTCGTCGCTTACAAACATGACGATCTGTAGCCATGAGGCCTGCGTTCTCGCTTGCCTCGCTATCGATACCGCCTCACCGGAGAGCCCGGAACCAATGATTAGAACATCCGCCTCTCCTACCCGATCCAACACCTCTCTCTCAGAAACGAGACGCACTTTGAGATCAAGCATCTCCTTGTCGCTTTTCGAGAAAGACTCCACCTTCCTGGCGCAGAAAGCCTGTGTCTCAGTTGTCCGATCTACTATCAGAACCTTCATGACCCAAAACTCAAAAGCGTAAGTTTATCTAAAAAAGATGGCGCGAAAATTTTTAAAAACAGGTAGCCGACCCCAATACCACTTAGGGCTGCGAATACCATAATAGTCAAATCCAAGGTGCGGCCTCCCAGCGCATACCTATTAGCTCGATCTGTCCTCGCTCCTTTGGCCGAATTCGCCTTTAATTGGCCGCCATTCCTCGATGCCTTAAAGGTTCCTTGCCCCTCTAATTTTCCACGAGCGGCTGGTGAAGCTACCTTGCCCGAAACAGCCGCGTTTCCGTCACGACCAAATTTTCTATTTGAATAGTTAAAAGCAGTTGCCGGGTCCAAGTAGTCGGTTGGCTGTCGCGCGCGAGGATCATCGACATCCGCAACGCTATTAGTTTCGATCTGCTCTTTCGCGGAATCTTGCTGGGGGCTATCCCATCGATCGTAGGTCTCTCTTACAGCTCCTCCGTAATCGATCGAACCACCAGTAGTTAAGAGTCGCGTCTCGGCCGCCTTACCCTGAACATCAGCCGGACCGCTGAGCGTAGGACCCACATATCTTTTACTGGTGAATACTGCCTCAGGCGGAATCAATATTCCTGAATCGATCTCCCCAGCCACTCCTAGACTAATCGCTACTCTCTGCAAGTCGTAAAACATCTCTCCCGCCGATTGATATCTCTCATCTGGATCTCTCTTGAGAGCCTTTAACACGATTCGATCGAGCTCAGGTGGACATTCAATTCTATAAGTGCTTGGGGCCTCAGGATCGTTTTGTAAACGTTTACTGATTGAGGCGTACGGACTATCTCCCTTAAGCGGCGCTTCCCCGGCAATCAGCTCAAACGCCAAAATACCCATGGCGTATATATCTGACCTCCAGTCCACCTGAGACTTCAACATATACTCAGGGGAAACGTATTCAAGAGTGCCTACAACGCCGCCATGCTCAGTAAGTTTAGGACCATCGGTCTTTCTGGCTATGCCGAAGTCAGCTATCTTGACCATCCCCTCGTTAGTTAGAAGGATGTTTTCGGGCTTAAGATCCCTGTGCACGATGCCCGCATCGTGTATCGCCTGGACTCCCGCCGTCATTTGACACAGAAAACGCAAACACTCGGAGATACTAGTTAGCTCCGAGCGACTCATACGATCAGCTAGGTCACCGCCGCCAACAAACTCCATCGTGTACGCGGTAATATCTCCATCTTTGATGAATTCATAAGCTCTAACTACACTAGGATGAGATATCCCATACGAAGCGAGGATCTCATTTTTGAAGCGCGCCGCCGCTATAGAATCACTAGCTACGTCATCAAAAAGAACTTTAGCCGCGACTAGCTGACCCTGGAGATCCCTATGCCGGCACGCGTAGACCATCCCCATACTTCCAGCGCCGAGGCATTTAACCACCTCATATTTTCCGCCGATCACCGTTCCCGGCTGTAAGGTCACTGAGTGCTGGTCAGACATTTTATACTTTTACCTACTCCGCTTAGATTAAAACCTTATCTCCTTAAGGCCGCGGCTCCTAACAAAGCCACATGATACTCACACTCACCAAATATCACCACATCGCCGTGCCGAAGCGCGCTTTTATCTCCCATCAGGCTATCCTCTCTCTGGTCTTCCGCGCGCTTAATTCGAGTCCCGTGCTCCGATAGTTGGTCCAAAATCAGGACATCACCATCACCAGATATCCGCATGATCGCGTGCATCGGTGACACCGACTCATGATGTATAACGAGACAGCTATCACTTAAACTTCTCTCACTTGAAACTAACAAGCGCCCCTCTCTCAGCTCCACGTAGGAGCCCAGAGAATCAGAAGTGAAGGAAACTAGGAACCCGACTAACTTGGTCGGCTTTTTCCATTCAACGCGCGCCTCGTCCCCACGCTCCTTCCTGGTGCCTCTTGTGATTGGATCAGACACGGCCACATCCAAAGCCCGCGCTGGCCGCTCAACCTCCTCATCCGCCCGAGCCAACGGAGCAGCGAATATATCGTCTTTTTTACCGCTTACCGCGGGCTCAAATATCGAGGAATGGACCGCGATGTTTTCAACTTTTACATCACCATCTAGCCGGGAAAGCGAATCCCCTCCGAGACTAGCCTCTATCTCCAAGCCGGCAAGTGGCTCATCATTCAAGATCGATTCAGCGAGAAATTCGCTAGGGCCGAGGTCCATCTCCTTCTCTTGACCAGCGACGTCTTTAACGCCTTCTTGATCAAAATCATCCTCGAATAAATCATCGACATCGAGCGCGCTAAATCCGTCATCTTTTTCCCCAACCTGAAAGTCAGCTACATCCGCCGGCTGAATCATCATGGTCTTGTTGCGTGCTCGCAGAGATGATCTTGGAAATTTTGATTGTACTTTCTCGTTCGTGTCCTCTGACATATTATCCCCATCTCATATTAAAAAAAATATAACTACAGACCGCGCATATCGCGGATATAGCGGCGACTAAAAAAACTCTCCAGATGTGCCCCTTAAGAGTTATAGCCGAGTATCGTGCGTGAACCTGCTGGCCCTCTGTAATGACGCCAAGCAAAGGATCCTCGTTTAACTCACCTTGCCACCTTGGTCCCTTATCTCTCACATCTAATTCAGATACGGGTTCTAAACTCCCTCGCAGCGGAATGACCAGAGCTGTGATGTTATCAAAGCCGCCTCTATCTCGAGCTATATCGATCAATTTAGTGGTGGCGTCTTGAGCGCTAAAATTAGTCACCAAGGCGGCCATCTCCTCCTCGGAAACCAATCCATACAGGCCGTCAGAGCAGAGCAGAATCCACTCAGTCGGCTCTAGCTCTGATTCGCGTTGTCTCAATTTAAATTTACGCGCATCCACTTCGAACCCTAGCTCAGAACCTAAACAGCGGGTCAGTATATGAGATTGAGGATGAATCATCGCGTCGCTAGGAGAGATCTTTCCAGCGTCAACCAACTGTTGCACAAGGGTGTGGTCGTTGGTCATCTGTGTGATAGAGCCAACTTTAATATGATAAGCGCGGGAATCTCCCACAGCACCTAGAGCGACCTCAGTTTCACTCACCAGAACACCAACGGCCGTTGTTCCCATACCGCTCAGACTTGCGTCGCTAGTCTTTAAGAGAAGAGTTCGCTGAGCCTCCTCTATAGCCTTAACTACAACCCTCAGGGGCTCGGTTAGAGAGGTTTCATGTAGGTACTTGCTGATAGTCTCCGCTGAAATCAACGCCGCCGTTTCTCCCGCCGGCTGCCCTCCCATTCCATCAAATACAAAGTAGCCCGCAAGCGATCCTGCGTTAGCGATTAAGAAGCAATCCTCGTTAGATGTGCGCTCGCATCCTTGGTCGGTTTGGCCGTAAGCTCGTAGCCGATCATCAACGATAGATCGCTTGACGATCTTGCCAGATCCCATCCTTGGCTCGTTATATGATCCCATCTCTACTATTCCCGTCGCCGCGCGAAATGATCCGCCTAGCCCTCAAAAGCATTGCAGACGGCCATCCCTCCCACCCCTAGGTGGTCGGCCATTTGATCCGTGTCCTTTAGATTAAATAGATGTTTGATGGCTCAAATAATGTGCGAGAATCCTTCAGTAAAAGATCTCAATAGAACAGGCTTACGCCCTATCGGAAATAGTGTATAGTTGCGAAAAGTTTGGCTAAGCTCCCGATATGACTATACTGAAGTCCTAAACAAACAAGGTTTTGTGAAAAACGAGAGTAAGAATAGTGTTATCTCCGTACTGACAATTGCCCTAGCAACAGCCTTGATGGCGCCCTATTTTGGTTGCCATGTAGTCACTTCTCCTCCACAGGCAGAGCGGAATCGCGAAACGAAGCTAGATAACACCGACCTTTCGACTTCTCATACCGGCGCGACCCGAGCCCGACTTAGTGACTATAATAACCGCGATGAATTAGAGGAGATTCAGAATATGCTCGCTGAGTAGCGAATAATCTGAACTAATTAGTTGGAGTACAGAGATGGTAAACCTAAATAAAATATACACGAGGACAGGTGACTCTGGATCTACTGGTCTCGTAGGAGGCGCTCGAATTGATAAGGATGCAATTAAGGTTTCGGCTTACGGAGATATAGACGAGCTCAACAGTCAGCTGGGAGTTTGCAAGGAATTGGCGCAGTCTGGACCAACGGCGGGTCTTCTAGTTGATATGCTAATCACTATACAGAATGAGCTCTTTGACATAGGAGCTGAATTGGCCACACCCGCGGAGTCACATTGGGAGGGTATGCTAAAAGCTGGAACTGAGCATGTAGTGCGTCTTGAAACATGGATTGACAAACTAAACGATCAGCTATCTCCGCTTAAATCTTTTATTCTGCCAGGCGGCTCAATTCTATGCGCCCATATTCACGTCGCGCGAACAGTTTGTAGGCGTGCCGAGAGGCAGATCTGTTCGCTGAATAAGATCGAACCTGTATCCAGCAGCATCCTCCAGTACATTAATCGATTGAGCGATCTCCTATTCGTCATGGCGAGAGCAGCCGCAAGAAGCGAAGGAAAGACCGAATATCTGTGGGTCCCCGGAGCATCTAGACCGATCCCAGCCTAGCCTCAGTTGACGTCAAAAGACTCAATCCTAACCACCGGCTGGTACGCTACGGTATCTGAGGCAGGAAGTAGCTTCTCCAGGGTCAATCGAAAAGGTTTAACACCCTGCGGCGCGAGGTCCATGCCGCGCACTTGAATCCGTTTCTCATTCTCCAACGGAGGATTCGGCAAGCCTAATTTACTAGCGGGAGTGAAGCCAGCTACCAAAACTACATCATTAATAACAGCCTTCCCTGAATTAAAAAACTCGCCCTTGATCGAGAAAGAAACCAAACACTCCTCCGGGGACGAGCAGCTACCATCTGGCACTCGGTGAACCTCAAGATTACGGAGAGCTAAAAAATCAGACTCCGCTTTATTGGATTTAAGAGAGGCGCGCGTGGAACCTATGTATGGCTCAGCGTCTCTACCCCACAAAACTTCTAACTGATAGTTCGATAAGCCATCAGCAGGCAGCGCTAATGAAAACCGTGTCGGGATTGATGGGTTAAGATCCTCTCCGCTCTTTATAAGATCCACCACCTTGTGCGAGACCACTCTCTCTTCTCCCTGGGAGTCGACGCCTTTAAGTCTCACGATAACATCTTTCGCTGCGCGGCGCTCCTTTGACACCAACTGCCCCTGAATGTTTAGCGTCTTACCGTCATTGGATTCTTTGAGTACATCTAACCTAAAAGGGGTTACCGAAGGATCTCCTCCTAGCGCTGAGCCAACGACACTTATATCCCCCCCTCCAGTCGCCGAGCGATTAAACCAGCTACATCCCGACAACCCAACAACGGAGATAATCGCGAATAAAGTAACAGCTCTTACTGACACCATCATAAACTATCCCTCAATTGTTTGTTCCCTGCTGGTCATGAGCCATCCAGTGCCTGGCGAGAATTCCCAATTCTGCTCCTCACGTTTAGAACTCACAACCAGGTGCGAGACTTTAAATGAATCAACCTTAACTACAACTCTAGCCTTACGAGCCCCATCAATCCACTCGATCTCATCGATCTGTGATTTAACGATACGCTCCTGTTCATTATTATCCTGGAGCTGTTTTGATATGTCAGCTTGCGCCTCAGGAGCGACGAGCGCCATAGCCTGAGATTTATTCCCGAAGATTCTCGCCTCCGAGAACTTTTTCAACTGTGGCGGGAGAAGCTCCATACGGTCTCCCTCGGTTAACCCAGTCTCTTTGAATGCCTGAACAAATGGAACAAGTACGCAACCTGTAGCGCTAAATGCGACCACTAGCGCGAAGCACAACACAGAGAAACGCCCGATAAACCAAAACATTACCACCCCACAAATCTACTTACTATCAGAATCCGATGCCGCTGCTGGCTCTTCAGCACCTTCGCTTCCAACGCCACCTATTAAATTCGAGAGAAATCTCTTGATCTTGGCTATATCGTAATCCGGCAACACGCTACCGGGCTGACGATTAGGCTTTTGGTGCTCCTGATCGTACTTAGCCTCTATTTTAAAAAGCTCATCGCCCCTTAGCTGTTGGATTAACTGCTTAGCCTGCTCAGTCTGCGCATCTGATGGGGATTTAAGACCCCTCAAGAGATCTCTAGCTCCGAGCATCACCATGGCGCTAGAGAATGCCACCACTACTGTAAATAATCCGAGCCTGTTTATAGCTGACATAAGAAGTTGCGACTTAGAAGAGAGCCAGCAAAACGCCGTATGTCTCTTTACTCAACTAATAAACTACCCCAGTCATGTCCTGCTGAAAAGGTTATTTCCACTCTGGATTAAAGGGCCGTGATTAGCCAAGTCCGGCCAGAGCTGATGTCAGAGATGCCTGCTGATTCTGAAGCCTACCCATCAGGGACTCCAATCGGGCATACCTGGCTCGCAACTGCTCCGTTTGCCGCTCGATCTGGGCTTCTGCGTCAGCGATACGCTGATTAAGATCGTCGATTGTCGTCTTATTGGCGTTAATTGAAAGGTCGAGTAATCCATTAAATTTTGTGAACTGGTTTATTATACCACTCGTAGTAGCGGTCGCATCAGCTAAGACGGAGAGCACACTAGAAACACTCGATACCTCCGATGATATCGCCTCCTGGAGCTTACTGCTATCTAATTTCAAAGTCCCATCGCGCTGGGTAGTGATCCCCAGATCTGCCAAGACTCTTACAGAGACACCGCCCGACGCCACAGCTTCAGATATCTTAGAACGAATAGCGAAAAGAACGTTATCATCGATTCTTGAGCTAGATAGCGGCGAAAAAACATTAACAGTCTCGCGACCACGCTGTTCCTCGGTAACCTTATTGTTCTCGCTTACAAAAGCGACCAGATCGTTATAGGCGTCGACAAACTGCTGTACCTTAGTTGTTGTGGCCGGGGCGTCCTCGGATATCTTGACAGTTGACGTCCCTGTCGAGCTCAATGATAGCGTCACTCCTGGAACTATATCAGATATGTTGTTAGTCGAGCGGGTAATCGTCCCGATACCAGTGATCGTCACTGATGAATTAGCGGCTGCGCTCTCCGAGAAGGCGCTTAGGTTCGTAAGTGAGCCCCCCAAAGCGGATCGAGTGATCGTTCCCTTATCTGTACCTTCATAAAGCGAGGTAATAACGAGCTTATAAGATGGACTGGCTACTGTTCCAATATTTACTAGCGACGCTCGTCCTTTGTTACTGGCTGAATTAAAAGCATCTATGAAATTCTGCGCTGTGTATGAACCGTCTGGCACCACGACACTAATCGTTTCTTGTTCAGTTCCCGTTCCGATAGTGAACGTTAACGTACGATCCGCTTCACTCTCAGCTCCAGTTAGATCGCTCTGAAGAGGGGTATTCGAGCTAGCGAACACCTGATTAAAGCTGTACGTGTGATTGCTAGCCAAACTATTTACGGTGACCGAATATGAACCATTACTCGCCGCCGTTGTCGCTGTAGCTGATACAACGGACTCTTTGCTACTGGTTCCTGTTTTACTAACTCCCCCTCCCTGTAAAGTTGTGAACGGAACAAGAGCATCCTGCAGGGTAGTTAATTTCTTCGTTAGGTCTTCAAAAGCGGTGTTAGTGCCTTCCAGTTCAGTGACTCTATCTTGATTGGGTTTAACACGGGTCTGGCGCGTCGCATTGATCGTCGCGTCTATTAAAGCTTGCGTATCGAGCCCTGACGCTATTCCACCGAAGCTTGTAGTAGCCATAAAGATAACTCGTTTTAGCTAGGTCACTTCTTGCCATCTCTAAAGCGCGGCAACAAATACCTGCCCTAGACGTCTGATAAATCGCCATGCTTTCAGTGGCTTAGAGAGTAGGCAGGTAACAATCTGCCTATCTTTTGCCCCTACTTATAATACTGTGCAAGAAAGGATCCAAGGACGCTAACTGCGTTTTTCGGGGGCTTTTGGCGCTCCTCTCAAGCAGTTTCTGGTCCAAAGTCCAAAATCCGGAGATAACACGCCCTCGGATTCTTACCGGTTTCGCTAACAGACCACGGGCGATAAGTGTAGCGATAGCGCGCTTATAAGAGCTTACGGGTAAGTCCGAGCCGAACACAGCCTTGGCGATTAAATCCACTTTAGCGCCAGGGCTCTTTAAAAGAGCTAGAGATAATTCAAGCGCTCCAGCTGAAAGACCATCGTTAATAATTTTTGAGAGTATACTACGCTCGTGTCGATCCAGATCTCCGCCAAGAAGGATCTCAACGCACCGGCTTGGCGAGAAGCAGGCCAGAAATTTAGTCGCTATAGGATCCCCTATTTGAAGCTCCGCTTCATCTACACAACTCGCGTTAATTGATTCCCATATAGCCAGCGCCTCAACTGACGCGCCGATCTCCGCGGGAATCTCTGTGATCACTTTTCTCTGAGTCGCCTCTGGCTGTTCACGTGAACGCTCCCTTTGATTCTCGGCTACCGGTGCTCTCGGATCTGTTCCCTCTTCTGTCGAGCTTGATCTCTCACCTAAAAACTCAAGCACACGATTAAGCGCCCTTAATATACTCTGTACCCGAGTATCCGTTACCATACGCTTTTTAAATAGAGTCGCGAGATCGAGTCCAGCTAATTGCTCAATTGTTATCGCTTCCTCAAATGGCGCCGGGGTCCATTTCGGATCCCAGAAATCTCCTATGCGCCTCTGCCTGACCTGATTGTATCTATCATGCGTGGTAATCTTCGCCAGATTAGCTCGAAGAGCCAGCTCAAGTGGCACACTTCCGATAGGTACATCGGTCGGTGGCTCATCATCGCTTGTAATCTCGGATAATTTCTTTAAATCCTCATCGAGCGTTGGGATATCGATACTTGTGAAGCTATCCGGTACAACCACTGAGATATCCTCTTCCGGCGCGAGAGGTGAAGACTCCCCGCTATCCTCACTTAAGGCGGAAAGCAGATGCAGAAGAGCTTGCTCGCTCTCCTGAGTTATTGAAACCGTAGTGTCGCTCGCTAATGTAATTCTCTCAATTAGCTGTTCAAAGGTGAGCTCCGCTAGATCTCCTAATGGCTCGCCCCCTTCTGGCATAAGGCGCCCTACCTGAACGGTCTTCAGAAGTGGAAAACGTGGAGAGTGGCTGAATAGGCTAAGAGCCTCTTGAAGCTGCTTATTGAGTGGTGAGGTCTGTTCCGACATATGCTCTCGCGTAGATTACATCCCGTTAGATGCGAACACCCTCTAAAAGGATCCACCGAGTTTCTCCATTTTAAACAAAGAGGTCAAAGCTATTGCGGCAAAATGTGCGGAGTAGTTACA
Source organism: Bdellovibrionota bacterium (assembly GCA_044356215.1). Taxonomy (GTDB): domain Bacteria; phylum Bdellovibrionota_C; class UBA2361; order UBA2361; family OMII01; genus OMII01. The sequence continues at coordinate 28,071 of JBIKWQ010000040.1, forward strand.
ATATTTCTTAACTCAAAAAAGACATCCCCGACTGGGGGATGGTAAAAACGAAGATGCGCCCTAAGAAAACAACCGCTGATGAGATCCTCTCTGAGATCAAGCGAACTCTTCCAATAGGAATAGAGCTGCACCGCTCTTACCACTACGTCGTACCTCTGGGTAAACGTCACAAGCTAACCCTAATAGTCCTTAAGCTCCACTGCCCCGATGAATTAACACTTAAGTTAAACGCGTGGCGCGATGAGATGGCGTACTCTCTCGACATGGTGACGATCTTAGTACGCCAAGTGAAGAGCGAACAAAACATACGCGGCAACCTGCTCGCTGAGTTTCGGGGAACTGAGATCCTAACGGAACAGGCCCGCCCGAAACTTGAGCAGATGCTTGAATCACTGTGTGGGACACCCCCTGAATACCGTGAAATCGAATCAAAGGCCGCTGAAAGACGCGAAGACCTGACGGCCATCCCCTTTATCGCCATAGATCGCGCTGATACACGCGACATAGAGGACCTGATACACGCCGAGAAAAAGGCCAATAAAACTCTCGTCTGGCGCGCAGCTTTTGTCAGCGCCACCGATCACGTTCAACCGGGGGGCCCGATCGATAAATACGCTTTACGTGTTGCCTCAACTATTTACGGTAGGCACCGCACTGTAACCACGCTGGGGCCGCGACTATCTCACGACGTCGTTTCCTTTCTGCCAGGCGCGAGGCGCGCCGCCTGGATCGTTGAGGGGTGGCTGATACCGAGGGACGCTGTCTCGATCAAGGGAAAGAAAGCATTCACTAATTATCAACTTCAATACAAGATTCGACACGCGGACGTAGTTAATCACCGAAGTATCGATCCAACAAATACGGCGCTAAACGAGAGTGACCCATTGATCGCGAGTTCTATAGCGTGTCTCGCTGAAGTCGCGCGGGTTTTGCAGCAGAATAGATCCTCTAAGCCGTCTCTTCTGCGCGTTGATGGCGAGAGAGCTATCGAGCTTATCCTAGCCGAGATCATGATCGAGTCTAAGCGGCTCTTAAGCGATTATCTCGGAAGAGCGAAAGAGCTGCCGATGATCTACCGTGTACATCAGAAGCCATCGCGTGAGGTAATTGAACAATTCCATCTTGCTCTAGATAATCTGCGAATTCCTCATGAATTAAGCGATTTTGAGACCCCTAGCCAGTTCACTGGTATTTTGCAGACTCTTGGTAATCGCCGTGATCCAGAGAGTCAGGCACTACTTAACAACCTTTTAGATACCTTCCTCCTCCGCACCCTTTATTCGCCAGATAACTTTGGCCATTACGGATTGCGGGTAGATTCATACGCTGAGTTTAAACCCCGCGATGCGTCAGGACTAGCTAACCAGTATCAGCTCGCCGCCGCCTTTAATGCATCTCCTCCTATCGGCTATGAGGAGATGCTCGAGCGAGCTAATATTTTAAATGACAAAAGATGGCGACGAGATGAGAGAGCGTTTCGCCTGATATTTCTTGAGATGCTCTATGACAAATTAGGACTTGTTGGTTCAGCGTGTTTGGCGACAGTTGCCGAAGTCAGGCCAGATAAAGTCTATATCGAGGTTCAAGGTTTCTCAAAATGGGGAACTCTTCAGGTTGAGGACCCCGAGATAACTTTTGAAGTTGGCGCGCCAGTGGTGGTGACGCTGATTGGATTTAGCTTGGAGCAGATGAGGTTTGTATTCAATCTGCCGATTACCCCACAGTATACTCCCGAGATCTCCCACGCTTAACCAGCGGTATCGATCTCCCAGCGATAAACGCCTCCGCTAAATCGAGCGCATCATCGTTCCACATACTTCCGCGGCGCTCTCCATTTACATAAACATCAACCTTGCCGGGTCTTTTATATGATAACTCAATCTGCTGCTTGGCTCCGTTTACGGAGCGCTCTAATACGATCCGTCCATCACCTCGGGGTAGCTCCCTTACGAAATTGGGGTCTGACCTCCTAGCGTCGATAGTTATCTTCAACGCGTCGAAGCTTAAAAATTTATCGAGCTTTTCACTAGGCACAGAAACCATTAAGAGCGCCTTCGGCGTTTTATCATCCCTTACAAAGGTACGCCCTCTAAATTCCTCACGTACTTCAGAGAGCGCCGGCACGACAACGTGTTCGGTAATCCTTTTAAGCTCTCCTATACTCTCTGAGATCGACCGCTCAACTTGATTTATCCTCTCTGCTGGCGAGTATGTCGGCGTCCTCATCGCCCAACCGATCCACGAGAGCGCTCTATTCCAGAGCCCCAACACTGAATACTTTCCAAGTGCCTGCTTTAAGAGTCGTTGGTCGTTGATTCCATCTTGCTGCCGCTCAAGACACGAAAGCGCCGGAGCGATATGCACGGTGGCAAGCTGAATCCGCTCTAATTCTTGAGGCAACAGCTCAAAGGTGCCGCGTGTAGGTGTTGTTAAAATCTCTCCGGATTGCTCCTCAACACTAACTCGTGAATCCCTGCTAACCATCTTTGGCGGGGCACCCTTCGTGGTAGCCAATCCGAGCGCTTCAGTAATCGGGAATGGTATTGATAATGACGTCACTTTTTACTCCTTATATTTTCTCTCAATCGTCGCCAGAAACGTAATGTCTTAGGGAAGGCCGGCAAAACCTACCCGTAACGAGAAAGTGGAAGTTGAGTTGATATTCGATTTTCGAGGTGGGAAAAAACCGCACCAGACTACGCCAAGGCTACGTCTGGTCCTACACTATCTCGCCGACCGTAGCTTTAGCGAAGG